>JBEKVU010000060.1:0-13446 GCA_049513775.1 Candidatus Acidiferrum sp. | reverse complement strand
ACGCCGCAAATACCCAGAAGGCCACGGAGTTTCTGAAGTCCCAACACGCATCCAGCACAAATCTCCAAATCACGCCCGCAAGTCTCAAGTCCGTCCAGAGCGCTTTTGGCGCAAATTGGCCTCCGAATGAGGAGTACACCGCGGTGATCGCGCCAGGTGGAAAGATCGTGTATGCCCACAGGGGTCCCGTCAACATTTTGGATGTTCGTCACGCGGCCCTGTCCAATTTTACGGACAACCCGTACTTCCCCGGACAGTCGCAATACTGGGCTTACTTTGCATCGCGCTGACACCTTTGCAGGGCACAACGGGTGACGCAGCAATCGACCATCCTCGACCATGTTTCCATGGACGCCGGCGATCTTGACGAGTTCGGCGGAAGTTTGGATGTAACCTAGCCAGCTTGGGAGAACACCAATGACGGATCCCGTCACGATAGAAGGGCGAGACGGCCGATTCGGCGCGGCCGAAAGCCTCGCTGGCCCCGGCGGTAGTCGTTTTGCAAGAGGTATTCGGCGTCAACGCCGACATTTGCAAGACCTGCGATGAACTGGCCGAACAAGACTTCTTCGCAGTCGCGCCCGACCTATTCTGGCGTCAAGAGCCCGGCGTTCGACCGCAGCGTCACCTCCGAGCCCGACTGAGAACACGGCCTTCGTCTCTATCAAGCCTATGACCGAGACGCCGGCGCCAGAGACGTCAAGGACACCGCCAACGCCCAAAATCCCCGTGAGGGCTCTCACCAAAGCGCCAAACGACGGGCACCGGACAGTGTTATCGGCTGAACGTCGGAAGATGCACCAGATCCGCCTCTGGCACCGGTTCAAGCGGCTCGCCCGCTTTGCGCCAGGCCGTTAGCCCGCCGACGATCACAAATGCTTTGAACCCTTGCTCCCGCAACAGGTGCGCCACGCTCGCGCTCGTCGCTTCGCTCCGGCACGTGCAGTACAGATACATGTCTTTGTCTCGCGGAAATTTCTTGATTTCGTCGCTGAGGTTGTTGGGCTCGATGCGAATCGAGCCGCGAATGCGCACCGCTCCCGCACTGTAATAGCCGTGGCTGCGCACATCCGCCAGCATGATCTTTCCCGGACCTTCCGTCTGTAGCTTTGCGGCAACTTCCGCCACATGCACTCGTGGCACGATGCGATCCTCGCGGTGCCTCCAATAATGGGTAAAGCGGTAAACCATAAACGCAATCACTCCCACCACCACAACAATCTCGACGGCGTGCCCGGCCGCGCGAAATCCGCCGATAATCTTCGCGATAAAGTCGCGAAAAATAAATCCAACCGCACCATACGATAAGGCGTAAATGCAAGCGCCCAGAAAATCCAGTCCCAAGAATTGCGGGAACGGCATTTTCATGCTGCCCGCGAGCGGCGCGGCCATGGTGCTCACGCCGGGAATAAACTTGGCGATCAGCAAAGTAGTCCGGCCCCGCTTATAAAAAGATTCCGCGGAGTGCAACACGCAAGTCTCCGGATCGATGGAAACGCGGCACAGAAATTTCAGCAGCGCCCATCCCGTTACCCTGCCCAGAACGTAAAGCAACGAATCCGCCGCCAGCATCCCCGCAACCGCAAACAACACCACCGCAGCCGGGTGCAGAACGCCGGATGCCGCCGCGGCCCCGCCCGCCACCAGCGCCACCGCTCCCGGTACCGGCACTCCGATGGCTTCGGCAAACACGACCACACAGATCACCAGGTATCCGTGGTGTGCAATCAGCGAAGTAAGGTTATTCATATTTAAGTCTTGAGACTAGCACGCAACGCACGCGCCGCACGTCCGTGTGTTTTTCCAGGAAACGCATTTTCCCGTACCGGGGCCATGCGCGCCCCGCGGCGAATCACTCGCCACGATGCTGCTTCGCCGCCCAATCACCAGCTTTCTGTGTCTCCCTCAGGCTAGAGCCGGTGTTCCTCGAGTCGTATTTAGAATCCTATGCATCACTCTTTTGCGGCCAAAAACACCACAAATGCTCGAAACAAAGGCAAACCCCGCCGCGTGTTCCGATTTAGGGACTCGTGCATCCCGGCACGTTCCGCAGCGGCGCCCGGATGCCATGTAGCTAAATCAGGGTTTGGTGAATCCAATTGGAAAGCCGCTACTTCGGCTCTCACCCGGGGTCTAGGTCCTGAGCTCTGGGCTATGCGCCAAGCTTGCGGAGTTTGCCCGGACGCATTCCCGGCCGAGCGAAATGGTTCTCCAGATTTGTGCGTGATCTTCATCACATTGCGGCTATCCCTGGCCTCAGGTTTCCCGATGTCTCAGGTTTCTCGATGAATGTTTAGCGGCAAACAGTTGCTACCCCGTGGAGAGGTTTATGAACGACCAGCGTATCAGCGTCGCAGCACAAGTGTTTCGCAAACGTTTAGCCTCGACCGGCAAGGCCAGCCTGCTGTTTCTCGCCGCAGCCTCCCTCTCGGGCTGCGGAAGAAAAAACGCTGCGGCTGCCGGACAGCCGCAAGCCATGCCCGTCTCCGTCGTCCAAGTGAAGCAAGCCGATGTCGCCCTTACCAATGAGTGGGTCGGCACGCTCGATGGCTACGTCAACGCGCAAATTCAGCCGCAGGCCAACGGCTACCTCATCAAGCAGGATTACACCGAAGGCGCGCAAGTTGCCAAGGGACAAGTGCTTTTCGAGATTGATCCGCGCCCCTTTCAGGCCGCGCTCGATCAAGCCAAGGGCCAGCTCGAGCAGGCCAAGGGTCAGGTAGCGCAGGCCAAAGCGCAGTTCGGGCTTGCGCAAATCAACGTGAATCGCGATACGCCGCTCGCCCAAGCCCGCGCCATTGCACAAAGCCAGTTGGACAACGATACCCAGCAACTTGCGCAGAGCGACGCCTCCGTTCGCTCCGCGCAAGCTTCCGTCGCCGCCGCCGAAGCCGCCGTCGCCAACGCTGAACTCAACCTCGGCTTCACGCAGGTTCGCTCCCTCATCACCGGCGTTGCCGGCCAGGCCACCACGCAAGTCGGCAACCTGGTCAACACGCAATCCGTCTTGACCTCAGTTTCGCAACTCGATCCCATTAAGGTCTATTTCTCCATCAGCGATTCCGAATATCTCGAGCTCACGCAGCGCGCCAGCCATGGCGGAGGCGACCTGCTCAAAAATGCCTCGGCAATTCCGCTCACGCTCACTCTTTCTACCGGCGAAGAGTTCCCGCACAAGGGCCGCATCGCTTTTGTCGATCGCCAAATGAACAACCAAACCGGCGCAATCCGTATCGCCGCGGCCTTCCCCAATCCGGGCAATGTCCTGCGGCCCGGCCAATTCGGTCGCGTCAAAGCCGAGACCGAACTTCGCCACGGTGCCGTGCTTATACCGCAAGTCGCCGTACAAGAGTTCCAAGGTTCGCAGCAAGTGTATGTCGCCGGCTCGGATGGTAAAGCGCATGTCGCCACTGTCACGCTCGGCCCGCAAATCGGCACGAACTGGCTGGTCGAAGCTGGGATTTCTCCCGGCGCGCTGGTGATCGTCGACAACCTCCAAAAATTGCGCGATGGCGCCCTGGTCAACGCGCACCCAGCGCCGGCGCTCGCCACGGTGGCAACTGCGAACAGTCCGGCGGGGATGTAATTCCATGTCCAAGTTTTTTATCCGCAGGCCCATCGTCGCCATCGTCATCGCCATCCTCACCGTGATAGTGGGTTTGGTGGCCATGCTCTCGCTGCCCACTGCACAATTTCCCAATATCGTTCCCCCGGAAATTTTAGTCACCGCCACGTATCCCGGTGCCGACGCCAAAACCCTCTCGCAAGCGGTTGCCACGCCCATCGAGCAGCAAATGAACGGCGTCGACAACATGATTTACATGGACTCCGTCAGCGCCAACAACGGTGTCATGCAGCTCTTCGTGGATTTCGACGTAAAGACCAATCCCGATATCGATCAAGTCCTCGCGCAATTGCGCGTCGATCAGGCGCAATCCCAGCTTCCCGCGCAAGTCACCGTCGCCGGCCTCACCGTCGCCAAATCCCTCACCTCGCCGCTGATGCTCATCGCCATCAACTCTCCCGGCGGCAAACTCAGCCAGGATTTCCTTACCAACTACGCGGTCATCAATCTGCAGGATCAAATCGCCCGCGTACCCGGAGTTTCCCGCGTGCAAGTTTTCGGCGGTATCTATGCCATGCGCGTGTGGGTGGACCCGGACAAAATGGCCAAGCTCGGCGTCACCGCGCCTGAAGTCATCGCCGCCATTCAAACGCAAAACAATGTGAACCCCGCCGGCCAAATCGGCGGCGAGCCCATCCCCCAGGGCCAGCAATTCACCTATACCGTCCGCACCCAAGGACGCCTCGTAAAAACCGAAGAATTTGGCGACATCATCCTCCGCGCCAACGCCGACGGCTCCATCCTGCACCTCAAAGACATCGCCCGCATCGAGCTCGGCGATCAGGCCTACGCCATTTCGGGACGCTACAATCAAGCACCCTCGGGCGTGATGGCCATTTACCAGCTCCCGGGCTCGAACGCCGTCGAGACCGCCGTCGCCGTCAACAAACGCATCAAGGAACTTTCCGCCACCTTCCCAGCAGGAATTACTTACGACGTCCCTCTCGACACCACTAAGGCCGTCACCGCCGGTATTCACGAAATTGTTTTGACGCTGGTGGAAGCCTTGGCTCTCGTGGTCATCGTCGTCTTCATTTTCCTGCAAGGCTGGCGCGCCACCCTCATTCCACTGCTCGCCGTCCCCGTTTCGCTCATCGGCACGTTCATTATTTTCCCGGCGCTCGGCTTTTCCATTAACACCCTCTCGCTGTTCGGTCTCGTCCTGGCCATCGGCCTCGTCGTTGACGACGCCATCATCGTCGTCGAAGCTGTCGAGCACCATATTGAAGAAGGCATGGAGCCCAAGGCCGCCACCGAAAAAGCCATGGAAGAAGTGGGCGGCCCGGTCGTCGCCATCGCGCTGATTCTGGCCGCGGTTTTCATTCCCACTGCGTTCATCCCCGGCATCACTGGCCGTCTCTATCAACAATTCGCCGTTACCATCGCCATCTCCGTGCTCATCTCCGCCTTCAACGCGCTCACCCTTTCTCCCGCCCTCGCTTCGCTGCTGCTCAAGCCCAAGGATCACGAAGCCAAAAAAGGTCCGCTCGGCAAGGCTTTTGGCCTTTTCAACAAATTCTTCAGTCGCACCACGGACAATTTTGTACACACCTCGGACGTCCTCATCCACAAGTCGGCGTTCGCGATGCTGGGTATCGCCCTCATCGCGGTATTTGCAGGGCTGTTAGGCAGCAGCCTTCCCGGCGGCTTCATTCCCACCGAAGATCAGGGCTACATGTTCCTCGCGTTGCAGCTTCCCGATGGCGCTTCCGCGCAACGCACCGATGCCGCGCAGCAAAAAATCACTGCCGCGCTCCTCAAAACTCCCGGTATTCAAGGCGTCATTGCCGTAACCAATTTTTCCTTGCTCACCCAAGTGCAGAGTACTAACGCCGGATTTTTCTTCGTCGCTCTAAAGCCGTGGGAAACCCGCAAGAGCAAGGAGCAGCAGCTCGACTACATTCAGAACCATTTGCAACAGCAGCTTGGCGCCGACCCGGACGGTATCGCTTTTGCCTTTCCGCCGCCCTCCATCCCGGGCATCGGCACTTCCGGCGGCGTCACCATGGTCGTCGAAGATCGCTCTGGCACCGACGATCCCGATACGCTTACCAAAAACGTTTTCGCCTATCTCGGCGCGCTGAAAGATCGTCCGGAAATTGCCGCCGCCATTCCCAGCTATCAGCCCGGCGTGCCGCAACTCTACGCTGAAGTGGACCGCGAAAAGACCATGCAACAGCAAGTCAGCCTCAGCGACGTTTACACCACCATGCAGACCTTCATGGGCGGCTATCTAGTGAACTATTTCAATCGTTTCGGCCGCCAGTGGCAAACCTTCGTCGAGGCCGAAGGCACCTCGCGCACCAGCATCGCCAATATCAATCAGTTCTACGTGCGCAGCGCCAATGGCAGCCAGGTTCCGCTCGCTTCGCTCGTCAAAGTCAGAAAGATCGCCGGCCCAGAATTCATCTTCCGCTTCAACGAATACAACGCCGCGCAGCTCAACATTACCGGCGCGCCCGGCTACAGCTCCGGCCAAGTACGGGGCGCTCTCGAAGAGGTCTTTAAAAAAACCATGCCGCCCGGCGCGGGCTTCGACTATTCCGGCATGTCTTATCAGGAGCAGCAAGCCGACCTGGGCGTGCCTTCCTGGGCTGTCTTCGCCCTTTCGCTACTGTTCGTATTTCTAATTCTCGCCGCGCTGTATGAAAGCTGGACGTTGCCCTTTAGCGTGCTGCTCAGCACCCCCGTCGCAATTCTCGGCGGGTACCTAGCCCTTCGCGCGCGCCTCCTTGAAAACGACATCTTTGCCACCGTCGGCATGATCATGCTGATCGGTCTCTCCGCGAAAAACGCCATCCTCATTGTTGAGTTTGCCAAATCCAACTACGAAAGCGGCCAGAGCATCGCGGAAGCCGCCATCGGCGCCGCCCGCCTCCGTTTCCGCCCTATCGTCATGACCGCCTTAGCCTTCATCTTCGGCTGCCTTCCGCTGTGGACCGCCTCCGGCGCGGGTGCCGCCTCTCGCCGCATCCTCGGCACCGTGGTGATCGGCGGCATGTTCCTTTCCACCGTCATCGGCCTGGTTTTTATTCCCGTAACCTTCTCGGTCGTCGAATATCTCTCGCACCGCTTCGCTAGGGGCGGTGAGAACACCACGCTCGATTCGAAAGGCTTCGATCCATCCGTCGTAGGCAAAACTCCGGAAGGCGGACCGCCACCTGCGCCGCTCGGAGACCTGGCATGATCAACCTCTCGCTCTACCTGAAACGCACCCAGGCCGCCGCCGCAGCAGGCGCACTCACGATCGCCATCGCTGGCTGCAATGTTGGTCCGCGCTATGCGCGCCCCACCTATCCCACTCCCGCATCTTTCCGTGGCGCCGAGGAAGCCCCCATCGTTAGCGACGCAAAAAATTCCCTCGGCGACGAACAATGGTCGCAAGTTTTCCGCGAGCCAGAATTGCAATCCTTAATCCGCACCGCGCTCACCAATAATTTCGACGTGCGCATCGCCGCGCAACGCGTTCTCGAAGCGCGATCCCAAGTGCAAATCACCCGTTCGCAGGAGTTCCCGCAAATTACCGGCGGCGGCACCGGCATCGGCGCAGCCCTGCCCACCAGCAGCCTCGGCACCAGCACCATCGCCAGCCCGCTAGCCTTCGGCTCCATCAACCTCGGCGCCACCTGGACCCCCGATTTCTGGGGCCTCTACCGTAAACAAACCGAAGCCGCCCGCGCCCAGTTTCTCGCGCAATCCTGGGCGCAGCGCGCCGTGCGTCTGTCTTTGGTTCAGCAGGTCGTCACCACCTACATCCAATTGCGCACTCTGGATCGCCAACTGGAAATCACCAAACAAACGCTAAAAGTTCGCCAGGACTCCCTGCAGCTCACGGAAACGCTAGAGCGCGGCGGCTCCGCTCCGCTTTCCGACGTCCGCCAAGCCGAGCAACTCCTCTACACCGCGTCCTCGGAACTCCCGCAACTCGAGCAGCAAATCCAGCAGCAAGAAAACGCCATGAACCTGCTCCTTGGCGCAAATCCCGGACCAATCGCCCACACCGCTCAGGGCGTCCTCGCGCCGCCTCCGCAGGATCTGCCCCCCGGCATCCCCTCGCAACTCCTCGAGCGCCGCCCGGACATTCAGCAAGCCGAGCAAACCCTCGTCGCCGCCAACGCCCAGATTGGCGTCGCGCGCGCCCAATTCTTCCCCCAACTTTCACTCACCGGTTCCGCCGGCTTCGGCGGCAGCGCGCTCTCCGATCTCGTCGACGGTTCGAGCAAGACCATCTACGGTATCGGCACGCTTACGCAGCCGATCTTTGAAGGTGGCAAGCTCCGCGGTCAGCTAAAACTCTCCCGCGAGACCAAAGAAGAGATGGTCATCAACTATCAGAAAACCATCGCCGGCGCCTTCCGCGACGTCTCGAACGCCCTCATCGCTCTAAACAAGCAGCGCGCTTACCGCGAGGAACAGGAAAAACTCGTCGCTGCCGCCCAAGACGCCACCCGCCTCGCGCGCATCCGCTACGAAGGCGGCGCCACCTCGTATTTGGAAGTCCTCACCACGGACTCCAGCCTCTACTCCGCGCAACTCACGCTCGCCACGGCGCAGCAAGGCGAAGCCCTCACCCTCGTGCAACTCTACAGCGCACTCGGCGGCGGCTGGCAGCCGTAGCATCGCGCCAGCCAAAGTCGCAAATCGCAGACGCGCGCCGCAAGGGCACGCGCAGGGGCGCATGCGATAATCCCGCCGGGAAAAATCGCGAAATCCGAAAAATACTCAACGCGTTGCTCTCAAAACGGACCAAATCCGAAGCCATGTTCCGAAATGAAACTCCATTCGCGCCCTCTCCTTGGTTCACTGCGCTATCTCCCTGAATCAACAACTAGATCCTCCCCCTCCGTTGGCTTCCCCATGGTCTTTGTCCTGCATCAGGAAAGCTGGCTACACGTGTGACCCAAAGTGACGCTTCCGGAGGACTAGAAAGACCTTGTCGTCGCCAGACCTTGCGCGCCCGAATTCGCGGATCCTTCTCACGGTCAACGTGGTGTCCGTGCTGTGTCTGCTTGTCGTGGGCTTAGTCGGCGGCTATACCATCTCCTCGCAAAATTCCGCCACCGAAGCCGCGCTTCGTTCGTCACAAGCACGCGTCACCGAGGCCGGCAAGACGCAGATCGCGATCCTAAACATGGGCAAGGCCCAAGCGCAGTTGATCGGCGCCGCCGATGCCGCCGAGCGCCGCGGCGCCGCAGTCTCCGCCATTCGCGCGATGTCGGCGTTGGACGAGAGCGTCCAGCGTCTCGAGGACGCGCTCCCGGACAACGGCAAAGTCACTGAGCTCGCGAAACTCTTGGTCGAGATCGCGCCGGTAAAAATGGAAGTCATCGCCGCAGCGCGGAAAAACGATCTCGTCGCAGCGCGCGCCAAGCTCGCAGCCATGCAGGCCGCGATGGCCGAAGTCGAAGTGCTTTCTGGCGCCGTCGTGCAAGAGCAGCAGGCGAATTTAACCAACACCGTCGCCGAGCAAGCCAGGAGCGGCAAAGTCACCGTCAAGATCCTGAGCGGCACGGTGCTCGGCGGGATTCTTCTTAGCCTCCTCGCCGGCTGGTTTGCCGGCCGCCTGCAGCGCGAAAAAGAAGGCGCCGAAGCCGCCAGCCGCGCCAAAAGCGATTTTCTCGCCAACATGAGCCACGAGATTCGCACCCCGATGAACGGCATCGTCGGCATGACCGACCTGGCACTCGAAACCGAACTAACCCGCGAGCAGCGCGAGTATCTATCCATGGTGAAGTCTTCGGCGGACTCCTTGCTCGTGCTCCTCAACGACATTCTCGATTTTTCCAAGATCGAAGCCGGTCGCCTGGATATGGAGAGCATCGATTTTAGTTTACGTAATTGCCTCAGCGAAGCCACGAGAGTCCTCAGCATGCGCGCTGAGCAGCGCGGCGTCGAACTCGTCAATCACATTCTTCCCGACGTCCCGGACAGTCTTCGCGGCGATCCCACCCGCCTGCGTCAGGTGGTCATCAATCTCGTAGGGAATGCCATCAAATTCACCAGCGTTGGCGAGATCGAATTGCGTGTCGAAAACAGGGAAGAAACCGACCAGGGGGCCCTGCTGCACTTCGCGGTGCGCGACACTGGCATCGGCATTCCGAGCGAGAAGCAAAAAGTCATTTTCGATGCGTTCACCCAGGCCGACGCTTCCACCACGCGCCGCTACGGCGGCACCGGCCTCGGCTTGGCCATTTCCCAGAGCATCGTCCGCGCCATGGGCGGACAAATCGCCGTGAAAAGCGAGGTCGGCTTCGGCAGCACCTTCAGTTTCCACGCGCGGTTTCCCCTGCAAGAGCTGCCCCCCAGCAGCCCGAAACTCGCCCCAGTCGATTCCTTGCGCGGTTTGCCTGTGCTCGTCGTTGACGACAATCCGACCAACTGCCGCGTCCTCGGGGAAATGGTTGGCGGGTGGGGCATGAGAGCCGTGCTCTGCGATAGCGGCCAACCGGCGCTGGCCGCCCTCGAGCGCAGCAAGGCCGATGGCGTCCCGTTCGCCCTCGTCATTGTCGACTCCCAGATGCCCGGCCTCGGCGGCTTTGCCGTGGCGGAAAAAATGCAGCGCGACCCCCGCATCGCCGGTCCGGCAGTCATCATGCTTACCGCCTTCGGATCGCGTGGGGACGCCGTCCGGTGCCGCGAACTCGGCATTCTCGCTTATCTGCCCAAACCCGTGCAGCAAGCCGATTTACTCGCCGCCATCCATCTGGCCCTCGCTCCGCGCGAGCCTTCGGTCGCCCTCCCCGAACTCATCACCGTGCATGCCATCCGCGAATCCCGGGCCCGCCTGCATATCCTGCTCGCCGAAGACAACGCGGTGAATCAGAAGCTTGCCGCTCGAGTGCTCGAAAAGCGCGGCCACGTCGTCGCCGTGGCCGGCAACGGCAGGCTGGCCCTCGAGGCTCTCGAAGCCCAGTCCTTTGACTTGATTCTCATGGATCTGCAAATGCCCGAAATGGGCGGCCTCGAAGCCACCGCCGCCATTCGCACCCGCGAAAAATCCACCGGCCATCACATTCCCATCATCGCCATGACCGCCAACGCCATGGTTGGCGACAAAGAACGCTGCCTCGAAAGCGGCATGGACGGCTACGTTTCCAAGCCCCTGCAGGTCAACGAACTTTTTCAGGTTATCGAAACGTGCCGCGCCGCCAGGCCGGAAAACCCGCCCGTTTGCGCCCAGCCGGTTGGCAGGAGCTGCTGACGCATGAACTTCGCCAAAACAAGTGCGTCACGAAACAGGGTTCGCGCGACCGCGCAGCTTATGTGCTTGCTGCTCGCTGGCAGTCTTGCCGAAGGCACCTCCTTCTCCGATTCGGCCCCCAAACCGTCGTCGTATCTTCTTGAGGAAGTCCCTGCGCCGCACGATAACCAACTCACCCCCGAGCGCATCGAGCTGGGCAAAATGCTCTTTTTCGATCCGCGCCTTTCCGGCGGCGGCCGCATCAGTTGCGCAACCTGTCACAACCCCTCCCTCGGTTGGTCTGACGGCTTGCGCGTGGCTCGCGGTGAAGACATGCACGCACTCAAGCGCGCCACCCCTTCACTCGTCAACGTGGGCTTCAATCAATTCCAGATGTGGGACGGCCGCTTCCACAGCCTCGAAGACCAGGTCTGGACCCCCATGCTGGCCTCTGCGGAAATGCACGGCTTGCAGGACGAAATCCTTACCAAACTCGCAGCCTCACCCGGATATGTCGCCGCGTTCGCGAAAGCCTACGCTGGAGAAGGCATCACTCGCGAAAGCGTCTCCAAAGCCATCGCCAGTTTCGAGCGCTCGATCGTCTCGCGCGATGCGCCCTTCGATCGTTGGATGGCTGGCGACGACTCCGCGGTCAGCGATTCCGCCAAGCGCGGTTTCGCCATTTTCAACGGCAAAGGAAACTGCAACGCCTGCCACCAGGGCGGCAACTTCACCGACCAGGGCTTCCACAACATCGGCTTGCGCGACGACGGCGACCCCGGCCGTTACGCTATCACTCCGATCCGGATTTCCCGCGGCGCTTTCAAAACTCCCACCCTTCGCGACGTCGCCGCCTCCGGCCCCTACATGCACAACGGGGCTTACCGCACGCTCGCGGAAGTCATCGATCACTACGACCGCGGCGGTGATGACCGGGAAAATCTTGATCCCAATATCAAGCCCCTGGCCCTTACCGCCCAAGAAAAAAAAGATCTTCTCGAATTTTTGCGCACGCTCACTGCGCCGTCGCGGCCGTTCGTCGTGCCGCAGCTTCCGCAGGCGCAGCATTAACCAATAAGTATACTATAAGAAAGGGTTATTTTTATGCGTACATCCAAGAAAATACCAATCGCTATGACCCTCGCCGCGCTGTTTTGCGCTACCGGCGCCCTCGGTGGTGACGAATACCTGGTCGAGCAAAAGGGCAAGGAGTTCGTCTACAAAGGAGAAAAGATCACCACCCTGAAAATCAAAGTCGGCGACGTCGTCGAATTCAGAAACGAAGACCCCTACTTCCACAACGTCTTTTCTCTCTCCAACGCGAAGCTCTTCGATCTCGGCTCCTACGCGCAAGGCAAGTCCAAGTCCGTTAAATTCGATAAACCCGGCAAGGTTGAAATCGAGTGCGCCATTCATCCCCAGATGCACATGATCATCGAGGTGAAGTGACGCCCCGTTGCTCTATGTCACGGTTCGCCATGCGCCTCGCCGGCACTCTGCTTTTGCTGCTCGGCATCCTCCGGCCCGCCGCCACGGCCCAGGACACCCACGACGCGGTGGCTCTCGAAATGGACACTCCGTTCATCCGCGGCGGCATGCTCTACCGCAACTACTGCGTTCTCTGCCACGGGGAACGCGGCGATGGCCTCGCGCGCGCCGCCAAACTCTACCCCGGCAAGAATCTAACCATCTACCCGCGTCCCGCCTCCTACTACGAGAAAATCATTCGCAAGGGCGGCGAATCTGTGGGCGCCTCCTCTTCCATGCCTCCCTGGAGCGACGAACTCTCCGACCAACAGATCTCTGATGTCCTTGCGTTCCTTGCCGTCCTCGGCAATCCGGTGCGCCGCGGCGAATTCGTCTTCAAAACCAACTGCGTCCTCTGCCACGGCCTGCGCGGCGATGGCAAAGGTCGCGCCGCCGCCCTCGACAATCCTCCGCCCGCAGACCTCACGCGCAGCGACAAAACCGACGACTACAAAGAAAAAATCATCACCCTCGGTGGCCAAGCCCTCCAGCGCTCTCCCTCCATGCCTACTTGGCGCGACCGCCTCTCGCCCGCCGAAATCGCCGATGTCGTCACTTACCTCCGTACCTTGTCGCCGCACAAGGAGTGAGCAGGATGATCGCTCGCAGAATCGAAGCTTCGTTTCTGGCTATAGTCGTGAGCCTAACCTCCGCCTCGATAGCTCATGCCCAGGCCGCTTGGGCCCTCACCAGGGTCAGCCAAGTTCGCGCGCTTACGCCGGAACAGGCCGGGCAGCAGTTCCCCGTTCGGATCCTGGTAAACCTCGCCACCAACGCTATCGGCGCCCGAAGCGACGGCATCATCGACGTTCACCTCGACGCCATCGAGCTTACTGCCGCTAATCCTGCTCCGCTGCCATACTTGTCTGTCGGCTGCTACGTTTGTCTCGTCGTCGGGGACAATGGTTGCGGTATGGATCACGGAACCCTGGAGCGTATTTTCGATCCCTTTTTCACCACCAAGGTGTAGGCGAAGGAACCGGCCTGGGACTTGCCGTGATCCACGGCATAATGAAAAATCATGGCGGCGGCATCGTTGCTCACAGTGAACCAGGCGTGGGCTCGTCCTTCCAGCTTTTTTTTCCCGTTGCTCGGCGAGCCATCGCAACGCCCG
>JBEKVU010000059.1:0-13652 GCA_049513775.1 Candidatus Acidiferrum sp. | reverse complement strand
CGAACCACTGAGCTGCGCGAAACGCCGGCTTGCAAAGAGGATGCTCACAGGTTATCCGACCGACGGCAGTTGCGGTCGCGGGTCTAACCAAGACTGTACTACAAGGGGAGACAGAATCGAGGTTCAGGCGGACAACAAATTACTCAGGCTATTCACGGCCGGTCAGGGCTTTCATACGCTTTGGAGACGCCGACGATGGATACGGCCACGACAGCGCCGATGGCAACTTCTGTGAAATGAGAGTTTGCCAGCACTAACGGCGCTTTCCCTGAATTCGCATACGCCGCCGCGCAGCCGGTGTGCGTGTGATGCTTATGGTAGTCGGGATCTTCCGGAGAAATCGCGTCGCGCGTCTTGTCTACGGAGTGTTCGGGGATTACGCGGTAAGCGTGATCGTGGTCGACGGTTTTTTTCTCGGAGCCAGCGACCACGTCCATGAGGCCTTCTTGGGTTTTTACCGTCAACTCGCAAGGCGAGCGCAAGCTAACCTGTCCTTGAATCGGACGATCCGTGCCGGAAACGATGCGGACGTCCGAAGCGTAAATCTCAAATCCTTGCGAGGCACTGTTGTTGGACACCAGAATGACACCATGGCGCAACTCCGCGATGGGCGACGTTTGGCCAATGTAGAAGACGGCGGTGGTATCGCCGAGCAGTTGGTAGGTGGTCTGCCCGACGCGCACGGTAATAGTGCCATCCATATCCGTGCTTAAAATATCTCCCGCATAGATCGAAGATCCCGCGCTGGTGGCCGCCGAACCGATATGACCACCTTGTGAATCGAGGATCATTCCAGCCGCTTTGACCTGTGCCGCGTGGACCCCCGCGAAGGCAAAGCTCAAGCTCACAACCGCCGCAAGAGATAGTTTTTTTAAGAATCGCATGTCAGTTTCCTTCTTTCGTGCTTGTAATACTGTTGTTGATTTTGAATATGGGAGAGCGCGGGTAGCGGCGCTGGATTTTCCTGGGCGCGCTCGTTGAAAGCTGCAGCTGCATACTGGGATCGCCGAAGAGAATCCACGTGCGGCGCACATCGGGATCGGTAATACCGAGCTTGGCGCCGAGAATGCTTTCGCCGATCGGCATCGTCGGGTCAGCTTTGAGCAGGCCCAGCATGGCCTGATCCAAGGTGGCCTGCTCGGGAGCGGCGGTGAATCCGGAAGAAGCCCAGACGGCAACCGCGCCGCCATTTGGCGCGAGCAGAAGAGACTCAGCGAGACTCTCGGTGTATACGTCCTGGAAGAATCCGTTGAGGCAATCCATCAGCAGGTAGAAGGGCAGACGTTCGCCATTGGTCAAGGTGGATGCCGACGTATCGTCCAGTAGATCGGCAAAGGACCATTGTTCGGTGGCGCCGTGGCCGGTGTAGTTGACGAGCAGCGCGCCGTTGTTCAAGGCATTCAAAATTTGGTCGCGCGCGGTGGTGACGTCCAGCGTGTTGGCGAAAATATTGGTGGTTTGCAACGCCGAAGGAAGGTCGGTAGCCGCAAAGGTGGCTTCGTTGGTAAAGTTGGTGTCCACGTTTTGATCGGCGATGAGCAACGCTTGCTGATTCCAAGAGCCGGCGGTCGAGCCCGACTCGTAGTTCACGATTTTGGAAATGACCAGCGCGGCGTCTGAAGCGGTCCGGACCGGGATGCGGCCGGTGGGAATCGTGGCGAAGCCGGTTTGCTGAAAGTCGCTGAACCAATCGTCGGACGCGGTCTTAAACGCCTGTGTTTCAATGATGCGCGTGGGCACGAAATCGAAATCGCCAAAGCCGAGATAATTTCTTGGGTCGAGAGAAGCATCGCCGACAAGAAGGACGGCCTGCGGAGCTTCCGCGGGATTCGCGGAAAGTTGCTGCAAATAGTCCTGGATGGCGACGGGTGAGCGTTCGCCGTAGTTGAAAGCGTCAAAGAGCTGGTCGATGGTCACGAGCGTAACTTGCCGGCCTTGCTGCTGGCGCAGGGCGACGTACGGTGCCAGGCTGGAGACAAAGTCTGGATGGCTGATGACCACGATGTCCGCGCTCTGCTGTTTGTGGATGGCCGGATCAGGCGTATGGAACGTAAGCGATGCGGGAGCGGAAATCTGGTCCTCGGAAAAAATGAGCAGAGTGCGCTCGGCTGCGCCGGCGTTAGGAACGGCGAGACCAAGCGAGAAGGTATTGCCCGCGGCCTCGACGGAGCCAGTGAGCTGCGTGATGGCCGTGGGATTCGTAATGTCGTAGGCGTAGATATGGGAATTGGTGAAATTCGTGACGTTGAGAGTCGCACCGGAAGCGGCCGAGGCGCGCAGCCAGTTGCCGTCCGCGGCGTAGGTGTGCGGGTAGTGAATCGCAATGGATTGAACGAGGCTGACGTCATTGTCACCGTCAAGCGCGGTTAAGGTAACGGTGTTGACGCCGTCCTGCAGCAGCGTGGAGTCGATCGGAAATGTCTGGGTGAAATTGGCCTGATTGAAAAAGTCCATCTCGCCGATGGAATTTCCGTTGAGGCTTACGGAAACGGCGTGGGCTTGTTGGTCGGTGCCACCTTGCAGCGTGACGTCGACGGTGGTCGGCAAAGCAGAATTCGGGTTGAAGTGCGCGATGGTGAGTTGCTCGTCGACCGGTTCGGTGGTGATCGCGTCACCAAAGAAATTGTCTTGATTTACCCCGTTCAACAAGGTGGCGAAATAGGTCGTGCGTTCCTCCAGAAGAACGGTGAAGAGAAAGTCTTCCGCGGTAGCTGTTCCCGAAGTGTTCGCGGAAATTTGCGTCACGCGCTTGCCCGGTTGCGTGCCGCGCACCAGCCAGTAGACCCGTGTTTCTGAGAATGGCGTGTCGATTCCGGTGCCGTAGAATTCAATGCCCTCGACAACCTGGTTGGGACCTCCCGCACGCACTTTGACCATCAGGGGCTGCTCGATGCCCTCGGCAAAGAGCTGCAGTAGTTGCGGTTCGAAGCCCGGATTGAATCCGGCGGCGATGAGCTGCGCCAGGGACAGCTGATACCAACCTTCGCTGGTGACGCCGATCTTCAAGGCCGGCAGCAAGTCCTGCGATACCGGAAATTGTCCCGGCGTAAGTGCTGGCAAGACCGGACGCGGTGTGCTCAGCGCTCGCGCGCTCTGCTGTAATAAAGGCGCAGCGAGACGATTCAGCTGCGTCAAAAGCGGCGCATTCGAAGCTTCGTTCGCGGCTTGCGAGGAGACCGCCGCAGACGGCTGCGCATTGCTCGAAATCGGCGCTTTGGATGGGGCGAATTGATCCGCGACCGGGCCCTGGGAATCTGGACTGATGGGACCGTGTGTTGAACGGGTGCCATTCAGATCGATGTCTTCAAGAAGATAAGAGGATTGCGCGGTGCCCGCCGCATCGATCCAATAATATGTTTTCGCGCCGTGCTGCGGCTTTGCACCACGAACGAAAAGTGCCGCACCTGCGATGATCGAAGGATTTACGCGATGACGCACTTGCGCGTCTTCGCGATAAACGTTGAAGCCCAAGTTACGAATTTCTTCCTGTGTGTGCCATTCAAGCAGCACGCCACCTTGCTGGCGAACTTGCGCATGGAAGGACGACAACTGCACTACGGTCGCCGCCTGAATGGTGGAATCCGCTTCGGAACTGTTATTTGCGGGATCCGGATCGCTGGTCGATGAAGTAATGCTCGCGATGTTGCAAACGCTGTAAGGCACGCCGTTGACGGTGTTGCAGACGGTCGAGGAGGAACCGCTAAAAGTGGCGGCGTTCACGTTGATCGTGATGAGTACGGTGGTGCCGACACCCAGGGTGCCCAGCGAGCAACTGACGGTTCCACCGCTTTGCGTACAACTACCCTGGGTTGTGGCGACGTTCGTGAAGACCACTGCCGACGGGAGTGGGTCCGATACGTTCACGTTTTGCGCAACGGCTGGCCCATTGTTTGTGACGGTTAGCGTGTACGTGAGATTGGTGTTCAGGTTCACAGGCTCCGGCGTGGCCGTTTTCACAATGGAAACGTCGGCTTGCGATGGTGACGCCGTGTAAATGAAGGAACTGGCGGTGTTGTTTGCGGTGTTGGGGTCGTTGGCGGTTGGGCCGATGGTCGCGGTGTTGGTGATCTTCGTGCCGGGCGCATCGGAGCTGGTGACCTGGACAACGAGCGGGAAAGTGGCGGAAGCCCCGGAGTTGAGCGGGCCGGTGCAGGTTACGGTGCCGGCGCTGCCTACCGCTGGGGTAGTGCAAGTAAAGCCTGTGGGTGGCACTAAAGAAACGAAGGTGGTGCCCGTGGGAATAACGTTGGTGTACGTAGCCGTGCCGACGTTTGCCGGGCCGTTATTGGTGGCCACCTGCGTGAACGTGACGTTATTTCCGAGGATCACGGGAGTTGCAGGGGCGCTGCTGGTAATGGCTAAATCGGATTGCGTGGCGCCCGCGACCGTAACGTTGGCAGTGGCCGATGCCGCCGTCGGATTCGGGTTGGGTGTCGCGGAATTTGCGTTTGCGGTATTGGAGATGACCGTGCCGTTGGCGACGCCGGTCGCGGGGACGGCCACGACCAGCGTGAACGTGGCGGTGGCGCCATTCGCAAACGTTGGCGATGGTGCAACCGTGGTGCAGGCGATGCTTCCCGTACCCCCGACCGCAGGAGCAACACAATTCCAATTGGCCGGGGAGCTGATGGAGACGAAAGTGGTGTTCGCTGGCACCGTGTCATACAGGCCGCCGGGCGCGGCCGCGGACGGACCATTGTTGTGCATCACCAGCGTGTAGGTAATGTTGTTGCCGGCCACGACCGTAGGGGAACTGGCCGTTTTGGTTAGCGTCACGTAAGCGGAGTTGGTGGCGGCGCCGACAACCGTCGTGACTGTCGCGGAGTTGTTGGCAAGATTGCTATCGGCGCTGCCGGACGAGATATTCGCGGTATCGACGATCTGCGTACCAAACGTCGTGCCCGCATTCACCTGCGTGACGATGGTAAATGTGCCGGTGCCCGCGGCGCCGCTCGGCAAGTCCGCATCCGTGCACGTAATGTTCCCGGTGGAGAGAATGGACGCCAGGGAATTGCACGTCCATCCCGAAGGAATGGTGATCGATTGAAAGGTGGTGCTCGCGGGAACCGCTTCGCTAAAGACGGCGTTCAACGCATCGAGCGGCCCGTTGTTGCTGACCACCTGCGTATAGGTAATGTTGCCCCCAGGCGCCGCCGGATTCGGCGCGCCCGAGTTCGTAACCGCGAGGTCCGCGCCCGCGCAATACGCACCGGATTGCGTCCCTGGCGTCTCGGTAATCAACAAATTCGTCGACGCGACTCCGGCCTGTCCAGCGCCCGCTCCATAAGCATCGTTGGCCAAGGTGGTAGTGCCGGGGATGCCGCCGTTGACGTTGACGCTGCCTGGGGCCGACGAAGTAAAGATCACACCGCCGCCACCGCCGCCACCGGGACCGTGTCGATTGCCTGGAAAGGGAGTGCCCGGGGCATCTTCTGGCCACGTAATTCCGCCGTTGCCACCTGCGGCGCTCGCCGTAAGTCCGCTGAGACCTCCACTGTTTGCAAAAAACAGAATCGTTCCGCCCGCACCGGCGCCGCCGCCGCCATCATTTTCGGTTTGCAAAGCGGTTTGGCCATTGGACGTGATCGTACCCGTGCCCGTAACCGAACCTGCATGGACGATCACAATCCCGCCGCCCGCCGTGCCGCTGCTGTAGATCCCCGTGCATGGTTGTGTGCAGGTATTGCTGGTGCTGTTTCCGGTATTGGTAACTGGATTCCACGTCGAGCCGTTGTTGGTGGTGCCGGCGCCTCCGCCGCCACCCATTACGATTGCACTGGTGGTTGCGGGAAACGCGATGCCGCCGAAGCCGCCGACGAGACCGGCGCTACTCCAGCCAAATCCGCCGATACCGCCCGTGCCGCCATTGCCACCGGCGCCGCCGCCACTGTTTTGATCGTTGGCCGCTGGATCTGCGTCCGTCGCGCCGCCGCCGGCATTACCGGGCGCGCCGCGAGCGAAACTGCCGTTTGGTAAACCCTCCAGATAAGTCTGCGCAGTGCTTACCGCCGTTGTTGCCGGTGTGATAGTTGACAGAGCTGGCGCGATAAGGTGTGGAGTTCCCGCGATGCCCTCACCCTTCGAGCCGTTGGCCGCATTTGTGGAGAGCGTAACGTCGTCCGTCGCGGCGCCCGCGCCACCAGCAAGTATTTCTCCGCCACCGCCGCGGAATCCTTGGCCATCGAGAACGACCGTGCCGCCCAGGGTCAGCTGAGAGGCCACATCCAGTGCCAGCACGCCGCCGACTGCTCCGTTCCATGAAAATGCTGCCAGCCCGCTGCTCAACGTTGCCGAGCTGTATTGCGGCACGCGAATTACTTGAAAAGTCTGTATGCCTTGCGGAGTGCCGGTGTTGGTCGCCGCCGCGCTGGCATAACTATTCAGCAAGCCACTGTTGGCGCCGGTGCCGGTGATCGTTACGGTGTCCGTTCCGGCGTTCGCGGTCACCGCCGTGACGGTCACAAATTCGAACTGCCCGGAATTTCCCAGACTGGTGGAGCCCGAAGCAGGATTCCCAGGGACGCCGTCTCCGTAAGAGGTGGTGTTGGTTGAATTAAATTGCGCTCCCTGCATCTGAATCACAAGAAGCAGGTCGCCCACGCCGATTTGTGTCGCGGCTCCTAAGGAAGGCGTAGTTACGGTGAGCGAGTTGGTTCCGGCGGCTGAAGTTCCGACGCCTGCGTAGTACGTGTTCACGATTCCAGTTATGGTGCCCGCCGCGCCATCCTTGCCTGGTGTAGCGCAGACGAGCGGCTGTACGACCGTGAGAACCGTGGAAGTATTGTTCGTGGTAACGGGATCGGTACCCGTCGTCAGCGCTACCGTGGCCGCGTTGGTGAGCGTTCCCGCGGTTGCCGGCGCCGCGCCTGAGACGGTGATCGTGATCGGCGTGGTAAGCGGATACGCCACCGCTCCCAGCGTGCAAACAATTTTCCCGGACACAGGCGCGGCGCAAGTTCCCTGCGTGGTGGTAGCCGAAGCGCCGGTCAGCGCGGCCGGCAAAGTATCGGTAACCGTGGCTGCTGCACCTGCGGCGAGTCCAAGATTCTGCACCTGGATGGTGTAAGAAATCGGCGACGAGACAAACACCGGGGTCGGCGACGCCGTCATGGTCAGCGCTAGGTCGGCGTCTCCGGTTGTTTCCACCAGCACGGAGGTCGTGGTGACGTTGTTTGATGGCGTCGAATCCGTGGTTTGAGATGTCACGTCCGCGGTGTTCGTGATAGTCGTTCCCGACGCCGTGCCCGCTCCAACGGTGACCACATAGGTGAAATTTCCGCTCGCTACACCGCTGTTGACGTTCCCCGTTGCCGTGCAGATCACTTGCCCAGTGTTCCCTACTGCTGGGGTCGTTCCGCAGGTCCAGTTCGCGGGCGGAGTGATGGAAGCGAACACGGTATTCGTGGGCGTCTGCTGATACAGCGTCGCTCCAATCGCCGCGTTCGGGCCGTTGTTGGTAACGGTTTCGGTGTACGTGATCGTGCCGCCGGCCGCGACCGCGGTTGCCGACGCCGTTTGCGTCATGCCCAGATCGGCGCCGCTAACGGTGACCGAAGTCGTGGTGGTGTTGTTTCCAGGAACGGGATCCGTGCCGGTTTCACTGACGGTTGCCGTGTTTGTAATCGTCGAGCCGACCGTCGCCGCAGCGTTCACCGCGACGGCAATCGCAAAATTGCCGCTGCTCGAGTTGCCCGCCAGGGCGGCATTCGCGGTACACGTAATGGTGCCCGTTGCACCAACGGCCGGAACCGTCCCGCAAGTCCAACCAGCGGGCGGAGTGGCTGAAGCGAAGGTGGTATTGGCCGGCGTGCTTTGCGTCAACGTCGCGCCAACTGCCGGCTGCGCGCTGTTGTTCGTCACTGTCTCGGTGTAAGTAATATTCGCGCCGGTAGCGACGGGATTCGGCGCGGCCGTTTGTGTCATGGAAAGATCCGCAGCTTGCACCGTAGTGGAAGCCGTCGCCGTGTTGTCGGCGGAATTTGGATCAAAAGTCGTCGAGCTGACCGTGGCTGTGCCGCCGGCGGCGCCGCCGCCGCCGATGATCGTCCCGTTAGCCGCGGCGGTGCTAACGGTTACCGCAATGGCGATGGTCGAGGTTCCGCCGTTCGCTAAATTGTTGGTCGTCGTACAGGTAAGTGTGCCGGTCATTCCTACTGGCACGCCCGAGCACGTGTATCCAGCGCCCGTCGAACTCAGATAGGTGGTGCCGGTCGGAATCACAAAGGTGAGTTGAGGCGTAGCAGCAGTGCTCGCGCCAGCATTAGTGATCATGCTGGTGAAAGTAGCCGTGCCGCCCGGAGCCACCGGGGAAGGCGAAGCGGATTCCGCAATCGAAAGAGCAGCGCTGAGCACGGTGGACGTGCTCGTGCCGGTGTTATTGCCGGTAGCGGGATCGAAAGTCGCGGAGCTTACCATTGCCGATCCGGTGATCATCGTTTGGCCGGCAACCCCGGCGTTCACCGCCACGACGATGGTGATCGTGGACGTGCCACCAATGGCGAGAGGGCCTGTTGCCGTACACGTTTCCGTGCCCGTTGCTCCAGGTGCCAAGCCGCTGCACGTGTAACCGGTCCCGGCCGCGCTCGTGAACGTAGTGTTGACCGGCGTCGCAAACGTCACTTGCGGCGTTGCCGCCGTGCTTCCGCCGGTCCCGCCAGTGACGTTGGTGATGGTATTCGTAAAGGTAATCGAGCCCGAGGGCGAGACCGTGGCAGGAGCTGCCGTTTGCGTGAGCGAGAGATCCGCGCTGAGGACCGTCACCGTGCTCGTAATATTTGTGGTGACCGTATAGTCGGCAGCGGGTGTGACCGTGGGCGTGTTGTTGGCGTTCAGCACCGTCTGTCCCGGCGTAGCAGTCTTCACCTGCACCGTCACGGTCAAGGTGGCCGTACCATTAGCAGGAAAATTAGTTTGATCGGTGCAGACCACACTTGTGGCTCCGCCCACGGCTCCCGATGTGCACGTAAAGCCGGCCGGCGCAACGAAAGACACGTAGGTGGTGTTCGTCGGAATCGGCTGCGTGATAACCGGATCATGGGTCGAGGCGACGCCACTTGTGTTGGTCAGCACATCGGTGTACGTGATCTGCCCGTTGGGACTTACCGTGGTGACCGACGGGGTTTGCGTAATCGTCACCGCGACGTTATTTGCCTGAACCGGAGCAACGCCGGCAAACACTTGCAACAAAATCAGCGTCGGCACGATGGTCAGGGCCCCGCGGGTCAACCGGCGCCGCCCGGCCAGCCGCAATCGTCGCAAAAAGACTCGCGCGGCATGCATTTGCCGCGTCCACGGACGTTGTGCGGAGATTCGCGCGCCGTCCCGCTCGATGGCTGCTACTTTTCCGAGAACCGTTTGCATCCCTTCGTCGTTGGCTTGACCGGCATCGCCGCGCGTGATGGCGGCGCCACCATCCGCGAGGCGCTGAATCATGCGGTGAACGCGCAAGCCATCGCGGCCCACTGCGAGCACCACTTGCCCGGGTTTGATTTGTTGCGCCGAGGCTGGCGCGATGACCACCTGATCGTCGGACAAAATATTCGGCTGCATGCTCTGGCCCTGCGCGGTAAAGCGCACCGCGAAACCTTCGCGCAGAAGTTCCCGGCAGAGCTCGAGGAACTGCGCCGAATCCTTCTTCACGATGCCGGGCTCCACAATGCCGGGCATTGGGGATTTAGGCGCGCGCATGGCGGACGGCCTCCACGGCGCTCGATTGCGGCAGAAAACGGAACGTGTCGCACGGCAATTCCTGGGCAAGCTGCTCGATGAATTGCAACGCGCCGTCCAGCGCCTCTGGCGCATGGCGCGGCACAAAGCTGCGCGCAAAGATTTCGGCGGTTGCCACGCTGCGCGGTATGGCCACCAGTTCGTTGGCAGGCGCCTGTTCCAGCACGTAGATGTGCGAAAGCCGCGCCGAACCAGGTGAGGCAATCCCTGCGTCGCCGTGCCACGGTGTGCCATACATCCAGATCGCGCCTTCGCGGCGGCGCAAGATAATGCGATCGTCGCTTAAAATCCGCACGCCGGGTTGCGACTGCCACAATCGCGCGCTGGTGCTCTTGCCCGCCCCGGAATGCCCGAGGAACAGATGGCCGTAGCCGGCCTCGTCAACCACTCCAAGCGCATGAACCTCAAGACCTTTGCCACCCGCCAGGTGATGAATCATTAAAACTTCGTCCAGCGGATATTCGAACGGATAGATCGCTTGCGAGACGTCGAAAAAGCGGCGCGAAAGCGAAAGTTCACCGCAGCGAAATTTTTTATCGAACCACGCGGACTTGTACGGAGTTTCGCCAGGGAACGCGCGAAGGAAATTCAGGCGGTAGCCGCCTGCTTCGGCAAACAGCGACCAGAGTCCACCGGAAGAGAAGAGCGGCTCTTGCGCGGGAACCTTGAGCACCTCGACCAACGAGACCCTTACGTTGACATCGCACTCGTCGCTAGCCCCGCGCGAAACAGCGAAATCCCGCAGCGAGGGATCCAGAATCATGCGCACACCGTCGCCGGCGGTCATGCCAAACGAAATTCCCGCGATGCGATAGGCGAGCTGCGATGCGCCGCTCGCTTGCCGCGCCGCACCCGAACCTCCGGAGGTGCCGCGAGTTACTGCCGCGAATTGTGTTGGCATAGAGGACATGAAAGCTCTCGCCCGCGTCACGATCCCGGAGTGCGGCAAGGCACTCCGCCGCTTCGGCAAGATCCGGAAACCGGTCCGCCGGACCCGGTGACCTTGCAATGACCAAGGACGGCTTCCGCCGGACGCAGGCTCACGCGCAGCACCTTAGGCGCTTCATACACCTCGGCCTTTGGCGCATCCCGGGTTTCGTCTTCGTCTTGCCAAGCCATCTCGAGTTTCTTTCTTTCGCTCGTAGCGCGATTTCACTCAGCCGCTGTCGTCCCTAATGCGAACTGCAGGAATGACAGGCGGCGCCGGTGTTCGAACTTTGCAAAACATTCAAGATAGGCGACGCCGCTTTGCGCCCCAAAATCTCCTGCGGCTGCGATTGAATCCGCTGTGCCGAAGCCAGCAGCGCCGCATGCTGCGCCGGGTTCGTGCAACTCGGGCAGTCTCCGTGCTCCGGAACTTCCAATCCCAGCGTGAACGCGCGTAGGTGCGCCACCTGGCAAAGAAATTCCACGGGAGACTCGGCGTCTCCGTTTTCCAGTTCTCCGTTTGCCGGGCACATGCTGCACAAGGATTGAATCTGGCAGCGGTCGCAGATATTCGGCCGCGCCTTCTTTTGCGCGCGAATCTCGCGCAGCCGTCCTTCCCATCCTTCGCGGAAGCTGCCCTCGCGGATGTTGTAGCCCTGCTGGTGGGAAATGACGCAGATGCTCATCGTTCCCGTGGGATCGATGGCGCAGCCGTGGACTCCTCCGCCGCAAAAATACCGGGTTGTTTCGCTCGTGAAGTCCGGCGCGCGTGCCGCCAATTCCGTTTCCGCCATACGCCGGTAGTCCCGCATGCGCCGTTCGTCGCGAAATTCCAGGCTCACCGCTTCTTCGGGCGAGAGTCTTATGGCCAGCGGGCTTTGAGAACAGTCGATGCGCGGATTTACCAGCGGATCAAACTTGAATTCCACTCCGCGGGATTCCGCGAAGCGTTTCATTTCGTAAACCTCGTGTTGGTTGATGCTGGTGGGTACGGTTTTCAATTTCAGCGGAAGATTACGCTCGAGCAGCAGATCGATGGCTCGCATACAACGGTCAAAGGAACCGCGCACTTGGGTCAGCGCTTCGTAGGTTTCGCGCGTCGCACCATACAGGGTGATTTCCACGGAAAACGGCGGATATTTCGCCAAGTGATCGGCAACGCGTTCGTTGATCAAAATGCCGTTGGTGAACAGGGTGATCAGAAATCCGCGCTTCTTCGCTTCCGTGTAAATTTCCAGAAAATCCTTGCGCGCGAAAATTTCGCCGCCGGAATACAGCAACCACATGCATCCTGCCGCCACGAGTTCGTCGAGCAGCGCGCAGTGCTCGAGCAAGGACATTTCCTGCCTCCGCGCCGCCTGGTCCCCCATGGGCAAATTGTTGTAGCAGTGCAGGCAGTCGAGCGGACAGCGCCGCGTGACTTCGATGGATACGTCCATCGGCACGCGGTTGCCGGGATGGCGCTCGTGGAGCGCGCCGCTGAATTCGCCGTACTCTACCGTCTGCAAACTGTTCCTCTTCCGTTGATCTCCGCACCCACCGCGGACGCCGCACTCAAAGTGTCCGCACCAAACCGGCGTCCTGAAGCTCCACAAGGAAATTCCGCACGTCGCTTTTTGCCTGGACTCCGCTGACCGCGAACCGCTCGGTCAGAAAAGTGCCCAAGTCGGCTTCGGTCCGTGCTTCTGCCAGCAAACTCCACAAATGCGTGCCCACCCCGTTAAAGGTGTAGATCGAGTCGAGGTCTCCGACGCCGCGGCAGATGGGCACCACCACGGTTTCGCCGGCCACCTCGCGGGAGACGAGTTCGGAGCTGCGCACGAAACGGGAAGTCAACCAATCGTGGCCTGCAGGCGGTTCTATAGGTTCTAGTAGTTCTATGGCTTTCATGCCTTGTAGTGTTGCTTGAAAGCGTGCCCCCTGTCACGGTTTTGGAACACCGCTGTTCCGTTTCAGTACAGAACTAGAACGACACCGAAGGGGCGGCGAAAGGATGGCGAAATCTATACCTACTGCCCCACTTCAGGGGTTTCTCACCCCCGCCACTTTGTTGATCGAGGCGTTTCCTGCAACCATTAAACTATTGATATATAGCGGCTTATATGCCTCTTCGCAATTCTTGTGAAGAGCGGATCGGGCGCAGGTCGTTCTCGGGACCCTAAAGGAGGCTGGGGCGAGTCGGCTGTCGTCCTTATTTCGGCTTCAGAACCGTGCCGTCCCGACACGCATTCCGATTTCGGACCTCGCGCGAGCGGCTCGCGGGAGCGCGGTACGTCGGTTCGCGTTGCTGGAACTGCACTTAGTCGATGGGCGGGAACGTGCACAAAAGATCCACACATCCTTGCAAAGCCGGGATCCTAGAAATTAGGGGATACTCAGAAACACAGGAAAAAAGGGGATTTTAACCGAATGCTCGAACTTCGGAAAAGAAACGCTCTGGCTGGCGTCACCCCGATGGGGCGGGACCGCCGCATTTGCCCACGCTACGGCTTCACCGCCGAGGCCGAGGCCCTCGACGCCAACTCCCGTGGAAAAATGACCGCCCGAACCAGCGACATCAGTCGTGGCGGCTGTTACGTCGATACTTTTTGCCCTTTTCCTAGGAATGCCAGCGTCATGCTCCGCATCGTGCGGGACAAGGAGTGTTTGATAGCACAAGCCAAAGTGGTGTACTCGAAATTGGGCATGGGCATGGGGCTGAGTTTTACCGCGCTCGAACCGGACAATAAGCGCATCCTCGATCGGTGGATCGGCGAATTAAGCGGAACCGCCCCGCTGGACTTTAACGATCACCACCACGAGCACTCGGTTCCCCACCAGCACGCGGCGGCGCAAATTAACTCCAGCGTGCAAAACGGCGCCAGCGCGTCAAGCCACCCCATCACGCAAAGCGACCACAACGCTCCTAGCAACCGCACTGCGCAAAGCAAAAGCAACGATCCAGCCTATGTACTCGGCGAATTGATTATCGCGCTGATGCGGCGCGGGGGCTTGAGTTC
>JBEKVU010000058.1:0-13695 GCA_049513775.1 Candidatus Acidiferrum sp. | reverse complement strand
TGCGCATGATGCAGAGCATCTGCGACGACGCCGAAGAGATCTCTCTGGCCGACGAGCGCGCCGCCGAGCAGGCCACCATGGCGCTCGATTCGCTGTACATCGCGTACAGCAAAGATGTGCAGCCCGGCAACTCCGCCGAGGTACGCAGCTCCATCAACGCGCTCTTTCAGCAACTCGAAAATCCTTCGGCTTACAACGCCGACCTCTTCGCCGCATCATTGCGCCGCATCCGCCCCCAGCTGCAATAGCCCGCGCTAGTCTTTCTGCACCACCATGAACCGCCTTGAGACTTGGTTTTGCGCTACGACTTTCTGGAGCAACGTGACGCGCGATCGCCTGTTGCCGCGCATGCTCGACGGCACGGAGCTTGGTACGCGCGTCTTGGAGTTAGGCGCCGGCTCCGGAACAGCCACTGCCGAATTGTTGCGCCGGTTTCCTAGTGTGACGAGTTTGGAATACCGTGCGACGCCAGCTCGCAAAACTGCTGAGGCGCAATTTGAGGGACGCGCAGCGCGAATGGTGCGTGCCGACGCGGCACAACTACCTTTTGCGGATGGAAGTTTCACTTGCGCCATCGCGATCCTGATGCTACATCATTTGCGCTCGCCGGAATTGCAGGATTCCGCTTTTGCGGAAATTCGCCGGGTGTTGCGACCGGGTGGAATATTATTGGCGTTTGAGATTCGCGATGGGTGGCTGCAGCGCCTGATCCACACATGCAGCACGTTCGTGCCGGTGAGTGCCAGCACGGCAAATGCCCGGCTGATTGCCGCAGGCTTCGCGCGGGTTTCCGTTGATTTCATGGCCGGCGCATTCCTGCTGCGCGCTCAGCGGGCGGCGGATTGACCGCCCCCCGGCGCGGGCTTAGCATTCCAGAATGAGTACAACGACAGGCGTGGGACCGGCCACCGCGGAAGTGCGGGGAAAAATTCCTCCGGGCCCGGATTCCGCCAAACAGAAAAAGTTCAGCGGGCAGCTCGGAATGGTGCGGCGCGATCCCCTGGGATTCTTCACGCATTGCGCGCGCACGTACGGCGACATTACGGCGATGCGCTATTTTAATTTCCATGTGTTTTTTATCAACCATCCGGACTACATCGAGGATGTGCTGGTAAACAACGCCCGCAAATTTCATAAAGGACGCGCACTGCAGGCCAACAAAGGCGTTTTCGGTGAAGGGTTGCTGACCAGCGAAGGCAGCTTTTGGCTGCGGCAGCGGCGGCTCGCGCAGCCGGCGTTTCACCGCGCGCGCATCGCCGCGTATGCGGAAACGATGGTGCGCTACACCGAGCGCCTGCTGGAAACGTGGCACGACGGCGAAGAACGCGATCTTCACGAAGAGATGTTGCGCGTGACGCTGCAGATCGTGGGCAAAACGCTGTTCGACGCGGACGTAGCCGGCGATGCGCGGGAAGTGGGCCAGTCCTTGGAGCTCTTGCTGGAACTTAGCGCGAATTTTGGCCGCGACATCTTCATTCCCAGATGGCTCCCAACACCGCAAAATATCCGCAAAGCGCGCGCCATCCGGAAACTGGACAAGATTATCTACCGCATCATTGCGGAGCGGCGTAGATCGCGACACGATACCGGCGACCTGCTTTCGATGTTGCTGGCGGCGCGGGATGAAGATGGCTCGCGCATGACCGACCAGCAGCTGCGCGACGAATCCATTACGTTGTTTCTTGCCGGGCATGAGACGACGGCGAATGCGCTGTCCTGGACGTGGTGGCTCCTGGCGCAAAATCCAGCGGCGGAAAAAAGGCTGCACGCGGAACTCGACGCTGTGCTCGGTCGCCGAGCTCCCACGTTCGACGACGTGGCAAAATTAAAATACACCGAAAATGTGCTGACCGAATCGTTGCGATTGTATCCGCCGGCCTGGGGCACCGCGCGCGTGGCTATCGAGGATCATGAGATCGGCGGCTACAAGGTGCCGAAGGGCACCGGCGTTTCCCTCGCGCAATGGGTAATGCATCGCGATCCGCGCTGGTTTGACGCGCCGGAAGAGTTTCGTCCGGAGCGCTGGGAGGATGGTCTAGCCAAACGCCTGCCGCGATTCGCTTACTTTCCATTCGGCGGCGGCCCGCGCCAGTGCATCGGCAATACCTTCGCGTTAATGGAAGCAACTCTGGTGCTGGCAACGATTGCGCAGCGTTACCGCTTTCGCTTAGTGCCCGGGCACGCCGTGGTGCCGCTTGCGTCAATCACGTTGCGCCCACGCCACGGAATCCGCGCCATTCTCGGAGCCCGCTAGGTCACGGAAAAAAAGCTTCTGGATGTGGCTCACATATCCCGCCTGTCAGCATTCGTGGCTGCGCTTCGTGCTACGTACGATTTCAGGATTTGAAATCTTTGTCGTATGCTGAGGCGGACAATCGGCCAATCGGTTACGAGCCGCAGCCCACGATGCCCGACGCCTACCTCAGCGTAGATGACAAAGCGCGATCTCCTCTTTCCGGGGAGCGTGTAGAGCAATCTCCAGCCCTAGTGCTGATTGACGGGGTCATGAAGTCCTTTGGCTACAAGATCGCTCTCAAGAACGTGACATTTTCCGTTCCGGCGGGACAAATTTGTGGGCTGCTCGGTCCCAACGGCGCTGGAAAAACCACCTTGTTTCGTCTGCTGATGGGCATTCTGAAAGCCACGCAAGGAAAATTGCTGATCGACGGTCGCGATGCCTTTGAAGAGCGGGTGGAAGTGAAGCGGCTCATTGGGTTTCTCCCGGACGAGCCGGTATTTTATTCCTATTTGTCGGGACACGAAGTGTTGGAACTAAGCGCGGCGATGCATGGTTTGGACGTACGCGCAACCATGGAGCGCATTGCGCCGATCACCTCGCAACTGCGCCTCACCAAAGACATCAATAACTACGCCGAAGATTACTCCCGCGGCATGAAAAAGAAGCTTGGTCTGCTTTTGGCGATGTTGCATGAACCGAAGCTTCTGGTTCTCGACGAGCCCACCAATGGATTGGACGTTGAATCCACGCATCTTTTCTACGATCTCATCTTTGAAACCGCGCAACGCGGCACGACGGTGCTGTTCTCCACGCATTTGATGGACCACGTGACCAAGCTTTGTTCTCACGCCGTAATCATCAATGAAGGCACGGTCGTCGCAAAAGGCTCCTTGGAGGAATTGCGATCCACCTTCGGAGACGCCAGCCTAGAAGATATTTTTCTAAAACTGACCGCCCGACCGCCCCAGACATGAAAAATGAGCGCCGCAGCGGGCCCAGCTTTTGGCGCACGCTGAGCCTGCTGTTAGGTGCAGCACGCAAACGCGCCGCCGGCCGGCGAAGGCGGCAGCAAGAGCTGCTGCAAGCTCGTTCCGGCAAAGAGTACACCAGCTGGGGTGGCTTCAGTTTGGCGCTCGGCATGCTTTTCACGGTCGGACTCAACATTCTGGCGGCGTCCGTCGTAAGCGTCGCCGTGGATTCCGGTGAACGAATCGAGGTCGAGCGGCAGGGAAAAATCGTAGTTAGCCATGACTTCTTGAACGCAGCGGAATTTGTATACCGCGAGCCGCCGAATAACCGCGACGAGGCTCTCGATTCCCTGGATTATTCCTCCGAGGCCCATCGCATCGAAGAGAATTATGGCGGATCGAAAAAAAACATAGAACAGAAACTTCGCAAGGCTGCTCGCAATCGCGGGTCGCTGGATTTTGTTACAAAAGATGTGGCATCTCCTGGATTGTCTGCTCTCGTAAAGTCCGGTCCCTTTGCCGGGATGTTGGGTTCCATGGCCCTGGTCGTTTGGGCCGTGATGCTCGTGTTCCAGGGCGAAGGACTCGACCTCGATCTGCAGCGTCGCAGACATCCCATGTGGGAGTGGCTGTTTACGCATCCCGCGCCTGCGGGAGCAATTTTTCTGGCGGAGATGCTTTCTCCGCTCGCCGCGAATCCCATTTATTGGGGCGCACCTCTATTCGTGGGATTTTTGTATGGGTTTGTCTACGGCGCGGGTTACGGAATGCTTGCCGCCGCATTGATCGGCCTACCCGTTACGATCGCGGCAGGATGCTTGGGCAAAGCGCTGGAAATCGGCGTTGTGTTGCGATTTTCGCCTCGCTCGCGCGGAGCTATGGTGGGAATCATGGGCTGGCTCGGCTATGCCTCCATGATGCTGCTCTTTCTTAGTCTCTTCGTATTACCGAGAATCATTACGGCAATCGCGGGCTTCTTGAGTATTTTTACCGTATTGCCGTGGCCGTGGCTAAGGCTCTTCCTGGGTGCGCAGTCGGATGGCTCTTTTTCGTTCCTCGCGGGGATGTGCACCTCCTGGATTGCGGCGGGCATTACCGTGGCGGGCGCGATTTCCTTCAGCGTTTGGGGCGCACAGCAGGGGCTCAGTGGCAACTTTGCCGCGGCAGATTCGGGGCCTTCCGTACCGCGAAAAGGCGCGACTCGTTTTGGCAAAGAGCCGCTCTATCGCAAAGAGCTCCTCTGGTTTGTGCGGGACCGCAGCGCCATCGTCCAGACCATTCTTATCCCGCTGACGGTGGCGAGCGTTCAAGTCTTCGATTTACGGGGTATTTTAAGCGGTGCGCAAGGCGCCTGGAATTATCTTTGCGGAGTCGGAATTTTATTTGGAACTTATTTCCTCTGGATCCTGGGGCCGAAATCCCTCGCTTCCGAAGGCAGCGCCCTGTGGATTGCGCTGACGTGGCCGAGAGGTTTGGAAAGCCTTTTGAAGGCCAAAGCGTGGCTGTGGGCTTTGATCTCCACGGGCATCGTCGCGCTGGTGCTGTGCTACGCCGCTTTTCTGTTTCCCGAAGAAATCTGGAAAATTGGGCTGGTCGGCATCGGCTGGTTTATTTTTGGCCGGAGCATGGCGGAAAAAAGCGTCACGCTCGTTTCTGTAACTTCAGAATCCGGCGAGCAGCAAAAAATACCCACGGGCCGCCGCATGGCCGCGCAACTGGGCATGCTCACGTTCTGCATCGGCGTTCTCACAGAGCAGTGGAATATCGCCGTCGTGGGAATTGTGTACTCCTACATGACCGCTGCTGCGATGTGGCAGAACTTTCGCGCGCGCTTGCCGTACCTCTACGATCCGTGGTCGGAAAAGCTTCCGCCTCCGCCCACGCTGATGCACGCAATGATCGCGATCAGCATTCTGATGGAGGGCGGCGCCGTCCTTACCGGCATCATAACCGCGTTTGCTGGAAGAGAAAACGTTGCCGTGGCGCAAGCGGTCAGCTACGGCATTTCCGCATTGATCGTTTCCCTTGGCATGGCGAATTTTCTCGCTAATCGCGGCGTTACGTTAGGAGAAGTCTGGGTTTGGGCGGCCGCCGGAGGGGAACGCTTGGAACCCTCGAATCGCTGGCGGCGTGATGAGGACATGCGTACGGGAAAATTGCGGGCGTCGCTCCTCCTCGGAGTAAGCGGGGGCCTGGTATTGGGGCTGTTAGCGCGCGGATATCTGGCGGTTTTGCTGCATTTTCCGGCGACCGGCGAAATAATCCGCCAGTCGCACCAGCAGATGGCAGAAGTACCGAATCTCAAGATCTCGTTCGCGGTCATGGCGGTGGCTTTCGCTCCATTTGCCGAGGAATATCTTTTTCGCGGGTTGCTTTTCAGGGCCTTGGACCGCGAGTGGGGAGGCTGGCGCGCCGTTTTAGGCAGCGCAGCCTTTTTCGCCATCTATCATCCGCCGCTCGCCTGGCTGCCGGTGGCTACCGTCGGTGCAACGAACGCGATGCTCTTCAAGAAAACCGGCAGGCTCGCGCCTGCGGTTATTCTACACATGGTCTATAACGCCGTTGTGACGGTTTGGAGTTAGTGCGGGGTTTGATTGCTGGTGGTGAAGAAGTCTTGGCACTACCGCACATGGACTGTTCAAGGCTTAGCAGGAGGTAGCGACGAATATGTGGTCATTCCGATCGATCAGATTAAACGGGCTTTACTGCCCCTCGGCATGCGTCTTGGTTTTGTTTGCGATGTGGATTATCTCTGGATCGGTGGCGCAGACAGCCGTTCAGGCCGCCCAGGCTGCAACGCAACACGCCATTGTGTTGCACGCCGCGCGTCTGCTGGACGTCAAGAATGGCCGCATGCTCGAACCGGGCGAGCTGCTCGTGCAGGGCGAGCGAATTGTCGAGGTTGGGACAAAAGTGGGACATCCGGCGGGCGCAGAATTTATTGATCTCGGTGACCGCACGCTCTTGCCGGGCCTGATCGATGCGCACGTACATCTGTTTCTCCATCCAGGAGCGGAAGATCTGCAGACGGTGCAAGAATCGGTCCCGCAGCGCACGATTTCCGCCACGCTCGCGGCGCGCGATGACCTGCTGGCGGGCTTCACGGCCGAACGCGACATGGGCACCGAAGGCGCCGGTTCGGCGGACACCGCGGTGCGCAACGCCATCAACGAAGGCCGCATTCCCGGACCGCGCCTGCGCATCAGCGGCAACGCCGTGGATATTTTAGGCGGCCACGAAGACGCGATCGATTTCAATCCCGAGCAGCATATTCTCTCCAACGCCACGTACGCGAATAACACCGCCGAACTTGTCGCTGTCATCCGCCAGCAAATCAAGGAAGGCGCCGATTTCATCAAGATTTACCAGACCGGCCCGGAAAGGGTGAGGGACGGACAACTTTTCGCCAGCTATCAATACACGGAGGCGGAACTGAGCGCCGCCGTAAGAGAAGCCGCGCGCGTCGGGAAGCGTGTTGCGGTGCACGCCATGGCGGACCCGGGAACGCTCTACGCCGCGCAGGCCGGCGTGGCGTCCATCGATCACGCCAATCAACTTGGCGAAGAGACCATGCGCTTGATGCGCGAAAAGCAGATCTTTGCGGTGCCGACGTTCGCCATTTTTGAATACTTTGCCGACCAAAGCGCGAAAAACTCCAACGATCCTGCCGACGCCGCCGTGTTGCGGATGCGCCAGATCATCGAATTGCACGAGCAAGAATTTCGCAAGCAACTCACTGCGGGAGTGCCCATGGCCGTAGGCTCCGATGTAGGTCCCTTCCCGCATGGCACGCAGGCCCGCGAACTTGTGCTGATGGTGAAAAACGGAATGTCACCAATCGCCGTCATGCAGGCGGATTTGCTCAACGGTGCAAAGCTGCTCGGTTGGGATGGCCAGATCGGCGCACTCGATCCTGGCTATTTTGCCGACGTCATTGCTGTTGCCGGGGATCCGTTGCGGGACATCAGTAGGCTCGAAAATGTTTCCTTCGTCATGAAAAACGGCGTCATCTACAAGAAGTGATCGTGCCGCTACTGCCGCGTGAACATTTGCTACGCAGTTCTATTCCCACTAAATGATTTCGTTTGGATGAGGACTTACGGGCATGAGGTACGCACCATGGGCAACGTCGAATTTCGGTTGCAGCTCTTCAAGGAGCCGATCTGACTGTTTTTGACAGATCAGCTGGGCACGGACGTGTAAGGCTTCGCGAATGGCAAAAACGATCGCCAAACCGGCTGCTACCGTCCCAAAGTAGATCATTTGATCGCCCTGTCTCTGCGGTGGTTTCCCGCAAATCCTGCCAATTGCTGGGAGCGAGTGCTACCTTTGGCCGGAATCTGTCTCGCAGCCGCGCAGCGGAGCCATCGGCTAGTGGATTCGGCACTAGCTCCCAAGGCCCGCGCTGCACACGCTAGCAAAATCAATTTCGTCGGACTGTGCAAAAGTGAACAGCCAGATACTTTTTCTACTCCTATTCTGCGCAGACCGCCCAAGCCCAGGGAATCGGTGGAAATCTGGAGAACCGACGTGAATTTGAGAAACACCTCGTTTTTCTTGAGCATGATTCTTTCCGCAGCTGCACCGGCCTTTGCCGATAAAATTCCTGCGGACCTGCATCAACTCGAACTTACTCAACACACGCAACTGTCGGTAGATGGGGATAGGGTAGGCGTGCGCCTCGGCACCGAAGACACGAAACTTGCCGAACTTGCCATTCTGGCGAACTTCCGTCGAAGTACGGGTAGCGGCACGGAGATCGCCTTCTTCATTCCCCGCTGGCATCACGATGATGCGTTTGTTAGCGAGAAGGACGATAATCACGGCAAACACCATGGGCGAAGGGGTCCGGACGCTGGGGATGGTCCGGTCTCGTTGGTCGCTGTGCCGGAGCCCGGCGCGCGATTACTGTTACTGTTTGGCCTGACAGGCCTCGGAATGCTGGTCTATTGCCGTAATTCAATGCCGCAAGCAATTTAGCGGTCAACTTAACCCAGCCTAAACGGAACAGAACTGGTTGCGCGCGATGGCTCGTTGCATAGCGTGCAAGAGGCTTACCCATGCGTCCCACAGAATCAGACCCCGCACCCGTCGTACTACTCGGCGAAGCACGCCTGCTCGAGTTAATTTCCCGTGGCGCGCCACTGACGGAAGTGTTCGATAAGATTTGCTTCGCGCTGGATATTCAACTGGGCAACGTGGTTTCCGTGATTCTGTCCTGCCAGGATGATGAACACGCCCTGCACGAGTTAGCCGAACGGGCGGTTGAGTTTGGGCTCTATGTCTTTTCTTGTTGCGCAATTCTTTCTGAGAGCGAGCAATTACTCGGCACCCTCGAGACCTACAGTACTCTTTCGGGGAGCTTGGCCGTCGGCCAAGCGCGGCTGATTCAGCGCGCCAGTGAGCTCGCAGCGCTTGCGATTCAACAACAAGATTGTGAACACGACGCCCGGAGACTTACTTTGCCGTGGATCGGCGCAGCGGGAAGACACGCACGACCAGGGTCTCTCGAAGAAAACTAAAGTGTCAAAGGATTCTCGGTCCGAGACAGCGTGGAACCCTGCGCCTCGGGACGGCCGAAAGAGTTCGCATTGGCGTCCAGAGAAGTGTCCAAGACGGAACAGACACTGCTTCATTCTTAGAGCATCTTCACTGATCTACGGGTCCCTCAGATTACTGCTCGCCCAGCCCGTGATGGACGGCCTAGAACTTCTTTGGGGCGAGCTCAAATGTTGAATTTGGCTCACAGTTCCTGGCAATCGGATCTGGCGGGATTTCGCGCCGAACATACGGCTTTCCGCACAAGCGCGGCCCCTCCGCATGCTTTTCGTGCATCGCGGTGCCGACCTGGTGGACGCCAGCCTGCAGGAACTCAAGAAAGCACGGTTTGTGATCAGCGCAGATGTGGGGTTGACGCGGACACAGTGTGTCGAGGAGTAAAGTGATCGTCGTGGCCGCAACCGATCAACGAGCGCTCGAGGATGATCTCGACCGCGCGAACTCGTTCGATTTAACCAGCCAAATCGGGAATGCGACTCCGCTACTGCAGCGGCGGCCACGCGCGGCATTCCGCGGCCGTGGGAGGCGCGCTGAGTGGCGGGCCCGTCTTGACGTGAAGGATGCCGTCCGAAGTCGAGCAGAAACTTCTGGCTCCTGTATTGGTGCTTACTGGCGTGGCCACGACCAGGTATTCTTTGCACAGATGCAACTTGCAGAGCGCGTTGACGCGGAATTGATATCCAGACTTGGTACACCACGCCTCCCCCGTGCACGTGGTGCTGGCTAACTTGTCGTCGAGCAAGCCCGCGTGCTCCGCGGTACCAGGAACACTTCCGTGGGAATCTGAACCGAGCTTCGACAAATCTGTGGCGTATCCAATCTTTGGGTACAACCCGGCATAGGCAACCTGGGCGGTGTTTATGGAGCGCACGTTGCCGATCGCGCTCGCTTCATTGGCAGCGATTCGCGAACGCATCAAGTTCGGAATGGCGATTGCCGCCGCAACCATAACTCCTCCAAGATCCAAGGCACTGCTACTGCCCGCTTCGCGAATAGCCGATTCTTCGCCGTAAAGGCAGACTACCGCCGGTGGGCCCGCGCTCCAAAGCTGCGCCATGGGGTTCGACAGATCAGGGGCCACCTGTTGCAAGCGCAGCGCGGTCATCGCGCCGGGATCTTCGTACAGCAGCGCGGACGCTGTGACTGCGTCACTCGTCGGCAATCCAGAGGACGATCCAGTGGGTGATTGTGCAACCCGGCTTGCTAGTTGGCCAGCCATCTGGCCCGGTGGCAGCGCGGCGAGAAATTTCTGGGATTTTGCAAGCGATGCCCCAGAGGTATGCAGTTCTACGGCTTCAGCAACCGCATCGTGGCCGGAGGCGATGATCCAATACCCGTCAACAAACGCGTAAGCGATTTCCGTGGCGGTTTTCCCGGAAGGCACACGGAGGTTGTAGTACGTCACTCCGTCGTTCTCGGTTTGCGTTGCCTCGATGTGTGCGAGAGCCAGCAAAGTACCCAGCGTTTTCTGGATGCGCGGGGCATCGTCCACCTTGAGAAAAGTCTTCCACAGTGGTTTTGGTCCATTGACTTCGTCCAATTCCACAGTGATCTCGCCGCCCAGGTGCCCGAGCAAATCGTCTTTGAGGCTCAGCTTCAGCGCTTTTTCGCCTTGCTCGAGCGTGGCAAAGGCCTCTGCTCTAGTTTCGCCGGCAAGCTGTTGCACATCGTCAAAAATGATCGCGGGGTTTTCGAGCACTATAGCGCTGGCGATGATGGCCTTGGGCGAAACAAAATCCATGCTGCCCAAAGGCACAGGGTTAGCGAGCCAGGCTGCCGGTCCGCGCCGTGGCGCGTTGAAGCTGAGTTCCGCTTGGCTGATGGGCTGGCCGGACACGGTGGTGTGTTCCCACACCAAATATTTCACGTCGGAAAATCCGGTGCGCTGCAAGCTGGTCTGCACGTCTTTCGACGGCGAGATTTGGCTCACGATCTTGTGTAGATCCGCGGCTGCCAGAATGGTCACGCCGCCCGCGTACTCCTTGGCGATCCGCTGGCCGAACGGCGTCGACACAAATTCGTGCCGGCCCTTCGCTAACTTGGCGTTGAAGCCGCGCAACGTGGCTAGATCGCTGCCTGCGACCACAAAATCGTTGCGCACCAGGACGATTAGATCGTCGGCTCCCGGCTTTTCTTTTGCCGTGGCCAGTTCCTGCTCATCGAGCACGCGAATGCCCGGCGCGGACTCGTCGGTGATTTGCGCGATCCACTGTTGCAGTAACGGTTTCAGACCGGGCTTGCGGACCTCGGCAATGGCGAGCAGCTTCGGATGCTCCGCCTCCATCGCGCCCGCAACAACGATTTCCTCGCCGAGATATTGGTGAAGCTGTGAAAGCTTGTCGAGGCCATCGACGAACTTGGGTCCGGACGCGGCGATTTGGCCGTGCGTCCACCAATCGCGCAGCACCGTGCTGTCCTTCAATTCCTCCTGAAAAATAGTCAGCCCTTGATGGATGGCATCCCCGTAGTTGGAAAATGCCGTGTAATACGTCGTGGATTCCGGCAGCAGAGGTGAGAGCCGGCTTTCCTTGCGCGCCGCCGGATAATGCAGGTCGTGCTGCAGTCTTTCCAGCAGCTTGCTGAATTCCGGCAGTAATCCGGGATATTTTTTCAGCTCGTCGGTCCACGAAATAGTGGGAGATTTGGCTGCCGGAGAATTAGCCGCCGGAGATTGGGTCGTCGAAGAGCGAGTCGCAGGCGCGTGCCTTGCCGGTGATTGCCCCGGCGAAGGAGCTTGCGCGAATCCCGTTGTGGTGCCGAGAAAAAAGGTGACGGCGATCGCCGCCGCGGACCTAAGGAAATAACGCTGTAGTTGCCGAATCGTCTGCACGCGCCCCATCCTGTTTGCTCCTATCTCGAAAAGGCTAGATTACTCCGCTTGAAGGAACGTTGTTTGTGCACACTCCAAGTATAAGCAGTAACTTTCCCTAAGCTCGGGTTTTTCGTCCGAACATTTGTCGGAAACGGAAAATGTAGTACAGACTTCAGTCTGTGCTGCTCGCGGTGGCAACGGTAGAGGCGACGGAACGAAGGCCCGCCGCTACCGGGGAGACCCGCCCGGTCCTGCTTATGGCGCGCCGCTATTTGTTGGGTGTGGCGTGACGCAGTTCAGAGCGCGCCTGAATCACCCGCAGAATGGCATCGCGGCTAACCATTCCTACCACGTGCGCGCCGTCATCCGGCGAGCCGCTAACCACTGGCATTTGATTAATGTCCGCGGCAAAGAGCCGCTCGAGCAGTCGCTGCAGCGGTTCGTCCTGCGAAGCCCACAGAATGCGTTCGCGCGGCAGCATCACGCTTTGCACCGAATTGTGCTCCCACTCTTCGCGCGGGACGGCGTGTAGCGCTTGCACGTTCATCAGCCCGACGAGGCGATCATCCGTGACTACCAGATGGTAGCGCCGCCCGGTGCGCAAAACCTCCGCGCCGTAATCTTCCAGCGAAAGCCCGCCGCTGATGATCGGAACTTCCTGGCTCATCACATCGGCGGCACTCAGCCCGCGCAGCGTCTCGCGCACCGCGATTTGCGTGACGCTGTCGTTTGCAGCGCCCAGCAAATAAAACCCAATCAAGCAGTACCACGCCGCGGACCAATCGCCGTGCAGCACCCGCCACAGGCCATAAGCCATCAGGCCGGTGGCGATCAGCCTGCCGCCGGTGCCCGCCGCGCGCGTGGCTTTATTGAAATCCTTGGTAATACCCCAGACGATGGCGCGGAAAATTCGCCCGCCGTCCAGCGGAAATCCCGGTGCGAGATTGAAGAGCCCAAGAAGAAAATTGGTTCCAGCGAGATACGCGGCCAATGCCGCGACTTTGTCGTCGAACGCGAAAACGACACTGAGACCAAAGAATGCCCCAGCCAGCACAAAACTGGCGATGGGCCCGGCAATCGCAATATTGAATTCCTGAATGGCTTTGGAGGGGTCTTTGCCGATGCGCGCAAGGCCGCCAAAAATAAACAGCGTGATCGAAATAACGCGAATCTTGTAATAGCGCGCCACGACGCTGTGCGAAAGCTCGTGAAACAGCACCGAGCCAAAGAACAGCAGGCTGGTAAACGTGCCCACCACCCAAGCCTGCGAATTCGACCACTGCGGATACTTTGCCGCGAATGACGTCGAAAGCGCATAAGTCAGCAAGCCAAAAATAAACAACCAGCTGGGATCTACAAAGATGGGGATACCGAGGATTTTCCCGATTTGCAGGCCGCGTCTCATGATCTCTGGTTCACTTCGTGGTTTGACTCGTAGATCGCGCGGCGAAATTGCGGCACACAGCCAGGCATCCACCGAATGAAGTTCGCAAGCTGATTCACTCCCTTCACTACACTACGCCGGATTGCGGGCCGCGCCAAATGCAGAAATACGGAAGCTGCGTCATGTGGAACACGGCGTGGCTGCAGCGCCACAAAATGGAACAGTCGTTCCTGGGGCGCTGCGTGCAACTCGCTTGTTTTCAGTACCGCCGGCGCTGGTGCGTCGATTGCTTATTCTCCAGCGTAAGTTGCCGATAGCACCTGCAGCAACTGAGAATTCGCAAGTTCCGGGAGACTCCCATGGCGGCCATGTTCAATTTCCTAGCGTTGCTCGTCACCACGTTACTGGCATTGGGAATTGCCGTGTTGCTGGACTGGCTGCTCCTGCGCGCCGCCTTCGGCTTGATGCAGCCGCCCGCGCCGCGTGCCGTGATTTGGAGCGGCCCGGAGCTGGTGCGCGGCACCCGGCAGCTGATCCGCGCCTATGCAGCGCAGCGCTAACCGGACAGCAGCCGAAGCGCGCCCCCATGCGCCGCTTCACCGCTAATATTTCGCGAAAATCGAATCCATCTTTCAGCAACTTTCGTATAGCAGTTGGGGTTTGAGAACAGTAGCCGTTCGCTGCTGGGAGAAGTTTTATATGCTGATGCTCAAATATTTGGTGATGCTGGTCG
>JBEKVU010000057.1:0-13711 GCA_049513775.1 Candidatus Acidiferrum sp. | reverse complement strand
GTAAAGCGCGTCAGTTCCGGCTCGGACTCCGGCAAGAAAACTCGTATCGCGGGATTCTGCCGACGCAAAAACGCCGCCAATTCTCCGTTGATCAAAATCACGCCCGCACCGCGCGTGCGTGACATTGCCGGCAGCGCCACGGAAGCGGCCGCGGCGCCCGCAAGGACCCCGCGAAGTTCCGCCGCGGTTTCGGCGCCGCCCACTTCTCCGCCGGGTCGGTCAGAATCCTTGCCGGGCCATGGCAGCAACGTGCCATATGGATTTGCCGGATCGGTGGCCGCGAGAAAAAGGGTCTCGGGAGTTTGCGGCTCCGACCTCAAGTTGCGCAGCATGTCCACGGCGCTGGGCATGGCGAATTGCGCCGCGCCCAGTCCTGCGACAAACATCCCGCGGCGCACCCAGCCGCTGTCTTCCATCGTCTTCAACGCCGGATATATTGTCGGGTATCCGCGCGGAATATTTTCCGCGATGGCCGTTTCACGCAACACGATGCCATGGCGCACCAGCAGTTGCTGCGCGATATTGGCGCTCCACTGCGTCACGCCAATCGGGCCCGCTGGGGCCGAGTTTCCCGCAGCGAAGGTTCCTGCAGGTGCGGCGGCGTGCTGCGAGACCAGCGACCAGCGGCCTTGCGCTGTGCCGCCGCCCGTGGTTCGCGAGCGCAGGCTCCGCAGAAATTCCGGCGAACCGGGCGCACCGCCGCCAAGCGTCGTGCCACGCTCGTGTTTGGTTTCCCGCGGACGCAGCAAATCGCGTACTGGATGGAAGGTGTCGTTGGTGATTTGTGCGGTCCACACGAGTTCCCACAGCGCGTCGCGCGTCGCGCCGGGAAATCCACCTCCGAGCGCCGCGTGGATCCCGGCAAAGAAGGACGCCCCGCTCTTGCCGAGGAATGTTAGGATTTGCGCGGCTTTTTCCGATGCTCTGCCAACTTCACCGCGGAGCTCCAGCGGAGCAAGAAGCAGCGGCAAAGATTCCGTGAGATACAGGGCCACCCGGCCATCGCGATCGCCAATTTGCTCGACCCCGACCCACACAACCTGGCCCGAAGCCATCACCGTGTCGAGGTCGGCGTGGTCGTAGCCAGCGATGCGCGCCGGAAGAATCTCGCGTTCGAGCTCGGACGCGAGAACCGCAGCGCCCTGGAGATTTTCCACGGTGTCGAGCAGCGCATCGAGCCCGCGCCGTCGCACGCTGACGCCTTGCCACCGCGCCGCCAGCCGCGCAAAAGTGTGCTGCTCGACCGGCTCAATCTCCCGCCGCAGCCGAGCCAAGCTCTTGCGCCGAATTTGCTGCAAGATTTCGGGATTGCACCATTCGCGATGCGTTCCGCCGGGGCGGAATTCGCCTTCCAGCAATTTGCCGAGTCCGTGCAACCCGCGCAACGCGGTGTCGATGGTCGCGGGAGGCAAGCCGTAGCGCTCGGCAACGTCCGCCGTGGTGAATGGTCCGTGCGTTCGCGCGTAGCGGCGCAGAATTTCGCGCAGTGGATCTTCGCTTTTGGCGAGAAATATCTCCGCGAGTCCCGGCGGCAGCGGCGTCCCCAACGCGTCGCGGTAGCGCGAAGCGTACTCGACAGGGATATACCGGGAATCACCGGCGATGCGCACGTGTACGGCGCGCCGGGAGTACGCAAGCTCGCCGACAGTAGAGGCAACTTCCGGCGTTTCGCTGCGCAGGATAATTTCCGCTTCGGAGAGATCGCCAAGCCTCAGCAGCAAGTCGTGCAGGCCATCTGCGTGGCGCGCGCGATATTCCGGTTCAAGGGATTGCAGCCGCGCTTCGACCTCGTCGAGTGCCGCGGCATCGAGAAGTTCGCGCAGATCGCTGTCGCCGAGCAACTCTTCTAGCTGCGACTGATCAATCGAGAGAGCTTGCGCTCGGCGTTCGGCAAGCGGCGCGTCGCCGTCGTAAATGTAATTCGCGACGTAAGAAAAAAGCAGCGACGCGGCGAACGGCGAGGGCTTGTCGGATTCGACGTGCGTAACGCGAATCGCGCCACGCTGAATCGCCGCAAGAATCCCCGCCGCCGCCGGCAAATCAAAAACATCGCGAATGCATTCACGGTAGGCTTCCAGCAGCATTGGGAACATAGAGAATCGTGAGGCGACGGCGAGCAAATCGGCGGCGCGTTTGCGCTGCTGCCAAAGTGGAGCACGCATTCCGGCGCGGCGCTTGGGCAAGAGCAACGCGCGTCCCGCAGCTTCGCGAAATTTCGCGGCAAACAGTGAGGTGCTGCCGAGTTGCCGCAGCACCAAATCCTTGAACTCTCCCGGGGCCGGCAGCAAATCCTCGGAACGGATGGATTCATCGCTGTCCGGCACGCGCAACACGAAACCGTCGTCCGACCACAGAGATTCCACTTCGAGGCCGCGCTCGGCGCGTAGCTTTTCTGTGACGGCCATGCACCACGGCGCGTGAATCGGCCGGCCAAATGGCGTCAGCACGCAGACGCGGCGGTCGCCCATTTCGTCGCGGCAGATTTCGATGACGATGTCTTCATCGCTCGGAATGCGTCCCGTGGCCGCCCGTTGATCCTCCAAATATTTTAAAAGATTCTCGGCGGCGTTCGTGTCGAGACTGTGCTCTTCGACGAGTTTGGTGAACGCAACCGGGCGCGGCAGATGCAAAAGTTCCCGTGTCATCTCTCCGATCTTTCTTCCGAATTCGGCCGGCCGTCCAGCAGCTTCGCCCTTCCAGAAAGGCATCCTCCCCGGTTCGCCGGGAGCGGGCGAGACGACCACCTGGTTGTGAGAGATTTCTTCGATGCGCCACGTGGAGGCGCCAAGAATAATAGTGTCGCCCTGGCGGCTTTCAAAAACCATCTCTTCGTCGAGTTCGCCAACGCGCGCGCCTCTAGACGCGCCGGCCAGAAAAACCCCGTACAGCCCGCGATCGGGAATAGTTCCACCGTTGATGATGGCCACGCGTTGCGAGCCTTGACGGGTGGTCAGCTTATTTCTTACGCGATCCCAAGTCAGCCGCGGGCGCAGTTCCGCGAATTCGTCGGAGGGATACCGGCCGGAAAGCATGTCAAGCACACTGTCGAAAATGGAACGCGTCAAGGCGGCATACGGCGCGGCGGAGCGGATTAAATTGAAAAGGTCATCGACGGTCCAATCGTCAAGCGAGACGGTGGCGACGATCTGCTGCGCCAAAACGTCCAGGGGATTGCGCGGGTAATGAACCGATTCAACTTGCCCTTGATACATGGCGCGGGTCATCGCGGCGCAAGCAACAAGATCGGCGCGAAACTTTGGGAAGATGATGGCGCTGCTGGTTGCGTCGACATTGTGGCTGGCGCGCCCCACACGCTGCATGCCGCTGGCCACGGACGGCGGCGATTCGATTTGAATGACCAGGTCGATGGCGCCCATATCGATGCCCAGTTCGAGCGAAGACGTGGCCACGATGCCGCGCAGCGTGCCGAGCTTCAAGCGGTCTTCGATTTCTTTGCGTTGCGCCACGGCCACGCTGCCGTGGTGGGCGCGCACCAGCGTTTCGCCCGCGAGTTCGTTGATCGCACCGGAGATGCGCTCGGCGAGGCGGCGGCTGTTTACAAAAATCAGCGTGCTGCGATGTTTTTGGATCTGTTCGAGAAGTTTCGGATGGATGGCGCTCCAGATGGATCGCCGGACCGGTCCTTGCGATGCTGGGCCGCTCGGCAGGTCGTCGAGCTCGTGGAGTTTGGCCATATCTTCCACGGGAACTTCCACGCGGAGGTCCAGGCGCTTTGGGGAGCTGGCGTCTACGATGGTGACGGGCCGGTACGCGGGAGCGAAAGCCGATGATTCAAATTCAGACAGCGCTTCCTCGGGCGCTTCGGTGGTTTGCGCTTCCTCATGGACTGCTTCGGAGGTCTGTTCGGCGGGCAAAACGTTCTTACTTTTTACAATGTTTGTTCGCGCTGTAAGTTGCTGCGAATTGTTTTGTTGGGGAACTTCGGCGCCGCCGAGAAAGCGGGCGACTTCTTCGAGCGGCCGCTGCGTTGCCGAGAGGCCGATGCGCTGTAGCGGGCGGCCCGTGAGATGCTCGAGCCGCTCGATGGACAAAGCAAGATGCGACCCGCGTTTGGTGGGAACAAGCGCGTGAATTTCATCGACGATCACGAGTTCGATGGACCGCAAGGCATCGCGCGCGTTGGAAGTAAGCAGTAAATAGAGTGACTCCGGAGTAGTGATTAAAATGTCGGCGGGATGGCGCTGGAAACGCGCGCGTTCGGCGGGAGGTGTGTCGCCCGTGCGGATGGAAATTGCCGGTTCGTGAAATTCCGCGCCGAGTCGCTGCGCGGCTTGCGCGATGCCCACCAGCGGGGCACGCAGGTTGCGTTCGACGTCCACGGCCAGCGCCTTGATCGGCGAGATATACACCACGCGGCAGCGCTGCGCTCTCGCGGGAACCCCACTGAACATGATGCGATGGATGCACCACAAAAATGCCGCGAGAGTCTTGCCCGTGCCGGTCGGCGCGAGAATCAGCGTGGATTCGCCGCGCGCAATCGCCGGCCAGCCCGCCCGTTGCGGACGCGTAGGCGCGGCAAAAACCGCGGAAAACCAATCCTGCACCGCGGGATGAAAAATCCCAAGCCCATCGGGCACGTTCGCTGAAATTTCTTCCGCGGTTTGGTTGCGCTTAGGCACCGGCGAGAAAATGTATCCTTTCGCGTATCGAACAGATTGGATGCCATGAGCTTAGCGGAATATACGGAAGCCCGGATGCTGGAAAACGCGGCCGGTGAAGCCTCGAGAGTGAGGAGAAGAGCATCGAAGAATTGGAGCGAGGGTAGATCGCACTCTTTGACAACAACATTCCCACTGTAACATATTCGCTTTCTGTTCGCCTAGGTGGAAGCCGGATGCAACCCGTAGGGCGGAGGTTTTCAGGAGGAGCCATGGCCCGGCAAAAGAAAGTTCCGGGCGCGACAGAGTTTCTGCCGCCGAAGCCGGATTGGAAGCGGTTGCGTGAAGCGGTGCAGGAATGCGAAGGCTGCGATCTTTACAAGCGCGCAACGCAAGCCGTCTTTGGCGAAGGTCCGCTGCATGCGGGTGTGATGCTGATCGGCGAGCAACCCGGAGATTCCGAGAATCGCGCTGGGAAACCGTTTGTCGGTCCGGCGGGCGAGGTTTTGGACCGCGCTTTGCGCGACGCCGGGCTGGAACGCGCGGAGATTTATGTCACCAATGCCGTGAAGCATTTTGCGTATGACGAGCGTGGCAAGCGTCGCATTCATCGCACGCCGCGGCTCAGTGAAGTGACCGCATGCCGTCCCTGGCTCGCGTCGGAACTCGCGGTAATTGCGCCGGAAATCGTGGTGTGCCTGGGAGCGACGGCAGCAAAAGCGGTGTTTGGCGCGGCATTTCGTCTCACGGAGCAGCGCGGAAAATTCCTGGCCAGCCGTTTTTCGGAAAAAACCTTGACCACATATCACCCTTCGGCGGTGTTGCGCGGGGACACTCCTGAAGCGAAGGAAGCGTTGTATACGATGTTGCTAGAAGACTTGAAAGTTGTGGCGCAAGAAAGTGCCAAAGTGCGTGCCGCGTCCGCTTGTAGGACCAAAGCAAAAGCGCATGCTGCAAGCCAGACTGGTTTGCTCTTTTAGCGGACGCGAAATTTATGCCGAAGCATCCTGGCGGACAAAGCTAGAGCGCGCGCGAGACGAAGCGCCGTGAAGAAAATTAACGCGCGGTGGTGAGCTGTTTTGAAAGGTTCGCCACAGCTTCCAGAAACGCGCGATTGTTTCCGAGCACGCGGGAAACCACCAGGGCGCCTTCGATGGCGGCGACAGCTTGTCGGGCGTGTTGACGCGCCGAGGGCGCGGCGAATCCGGATTCGACTGCGAGGCGCGTGAAGGCGTCAATCCAAAATCTCATGGTGGCTCGGGTGTGCGATAAGACGCGCGGATTTTCGCCAAGGGTAATGGTGTCCAGCAGGCACCAGCGGCGGCCGGAATCGTAAAATTCACGCAAACGCTGAGCGATGAGGCGAATGCGTTTTGCGGGCGGGCCGGCGCTGAAGACCGGCGCCAGAACATAGTTAGCGAAATGCTGATCAACGTAAGTAAGCATGGCATCGACGATTTCTTCCTTCCCCCCGGGGAAGCGGTGATACAGGCTGGCTTTGCCGCGGCCGGTGGCCTTGATCAAATCGGAGTAAGCGGTCCCGCCGTAGCCATTGCTGCGAAAAACGCGCGAGAGGTTACGGAAGAGTTCTTCGTCGGAGATTTTCGTGTGGGGCGTGGTGCGCACCTCCATGCGGCGGGATGGATTGCAGGAGACAGATTCTACGCCAGTTAGACCGCCCGGTCTAATGCCTCCCGGTTGCCCTCGTGCCGCCCATAAAATAACTGGAAGCTTTTTATCTGCCCGCGCATCTGAACCCGTAGACCGAGCGGTCTACAAATCGGAATGATAAATCGGACTTCAGGAGGGCGAGGATGAAAGCATCGTTGGTGAAAGGACTTTTGGTTTTGCTGGCTGCTAGCGCGGGCCACGCCCGGCCGCAGGCCATCGATGAGGCGGCGATCAAAACTACGCTTGTCACATATCACACGGCGCAGGTAGATGGGCTGAAGATCTTTTATCGCGAAGCTGGACCGAAAAATGCTCCGACGATCCTGCTGCTGCACGGTTTTCCGACCTCGTCCCACATGTATCGCGAACTCATCCCGCGGCTGAGCGATAAATATCACGTGCTGGCGCCGGATTTCCCGGGTTACGGCTACAGCGACATGCCCGCGCCGGTGCAGTATGCCTACACCTTCGACCATCTCGCCGATACCACCGAACATCTGCTGGACCAACTCGGCGTACAGAAATATTCCATTTACATCATGGACTACGGCGCTCCAGTGGGATTCCGCCTGGCCACTCGCCATCCGGAAAAAATTCAAGTCATCATCACGCAGAATGGCAACGCCTACGACGAGGGGCTGGGGCCATTCTGGGCGGTGTATTTTTATCCGATGTGGAAAGACCGCAACGCCACCACGGAAGCCGCCGCGCGCAAACTGCTGACATTTGACAGCACCAAATATCAATACACCCAGGGATTTCGCAATCCAGAGCATGTGAGCCCGGATTCCTATACGCTGGATCAATTGGGTCTTGACCGTCCCGGAAACGACCAAATTCAGCTGGACCTGGCCTATGATTACCGCACCAATCCTCCTCTCTATCCTTCCTGGCAGAAATATCTGCGAGAGAAAAAGCCCCCGGTGCTGATCGTGTGGGGCAAGAACGATCCGATATTTATCGCTCCCGGCGCGCAGGCGTTTTTGCGAGATGTGCCGAACGCCGAGATCCACATGCTGGACACCGGGCACTTTGCGCTCGAGGAAGATGGGGCGGAGATTGCCGCGTACATGCGCGCGTTCTTAGCAACGAACGTTCACTGAAGGCTGCAGTCACCAGAAAAGTTGATCGGGGTGGCGCGGTCGGCAGTCGCAAACGGCGCCACCCTGCCTGCAAGGAAGGCTAAGCCAGCCAAGAAAGGCGTATGAACGAGACAACTCCATTTCACGAAGGCGAATTGCAAGCACAGAGGCTCGCCGGCGAAGCTGCCGAAGGCCAATCGAACGGCGCCATGATCGGCGACAAGCTGATGCTCGGCGCGCTGGATTTTATCCGTGCGCAAAAGATGGCGATCGTGAGCAGTCGCGGTGCTCATGGGCGGCGCTGGGCTTCGATTCTGTTGGGTACCGCAGGGTTTATGGAGCCGGACGATCGCCAAACGCTGAAGATCACCGTCGATGCGGCGAAGAACGATTTGGAAGATGTGCTATGGGAGAATCTACGCAGCGACGACCGCGTGGGCGTTTTGATCATCCAGCTGTACACCCGTCAGAGATTGCGCGTAAACGGGCGAGGACATTTTGCGGGCGGTCAGTTGACGGTGAACGTGGAAGAGTCGTTTGGAAATTGTCCGAAATACATCACGCGGAGAGAATTTGAAATTGTGCCGATGACAAGGGTGAGCCCGTTTGGGAAACGCGCTGCATCGCAGGGTCGCAACCTGGGAAAATCGCAAACCGCGTTGCTTCAGGCCACGGACGTTCTGTTTTTAGCTACCGGCCACCCGGAGCGCGGCGCCGACGCAGCCCACCGCGGCGGAAATCCTGGCTTTGTGGAAGTTCTGGACGGAAATATTCTGCGCATCCCGGACTACTCCGGGAACAGCCTGTTCAATACACTGGGAAATTTGCTGGTCGATGCGCATTGCGGGGTGCTGGTGCCCGATTTTCGCAACGGAACAATGCTGCAGCTGACCGGCACAGCCAAAGTGAGTTGGTTAGATAAAGATCCGCAACAGCGCACCGGCGGCACCGGCCGCTTCGTAGAATTCCACATCGACGAATGGCGCGAGCGACCGCTGGCCGCGAAAGCCACGACAGCCCCACCTGAACTTTCGCCGTACAATCCAAGCTGTGTTTTGCAGACGTGAGATTGCAAACCTAATCAGAAAATCCCGCGTTCCAGGAACATCATCACAAACGTTGAAACCGCTAGCTTGACAAAGACCGCGCGGGGGTAGATCATCCTTCTTTAAGGCGAACAAAAAGCGAATACGCACCTCCTCTGCCTCGCCTTTTCCGCCATGAATGTCTCAGGAATGTGTGTGCATGCCCATTGGTCAGCGAGCCGCGGCTTTGCGTTTGCTTGTGGAAACAGCGCTGGCCGGCCGTGTGCTGGCCCCCCTTGAGTATCGCGACCGCTCGCTGGTGCAGACCGTCTCCAGCGGCATTGCGGAGATCGATGCGTTAACGGGTGGGTTGCCGCGCGGATGCCTGACGGAAATTTTTGGTGAGGCGTGCAGCGGGCGAACCAGTCTGCTGCTCGCGGCGCTGGCCGCGCGCACGCGCGAAGGCGAAGTCTGCGGGCTGGTGGATGGACGAGACGCATTTGATCCGGCGGCGGCGCAGGTGGCGGGCGTAAATTTGCGGCAGCTCCTGTGGGTGCGCTGCAAAGATATCGAGCAGGCCCTGCGAGCCACGGATTTGCTGATTCAGGGCGGAGGCTTTGGATTGATTGCTCTGGATTTGAGCGATGAGGCGCCGCGCGTGGTGCGGCAGGTGCAGCTGAGCGTGTGGTTCCGGTTTCGCCGCGCGGTGGAGGGCACACCAACAATCCTTTTTCTATTGGGGCAGGAATCGCACGCCAAAACGTGCGCGTCTCTGGTGTTGCATATGGAAAGTGAGGTCGGTGTTTGGCGAGAAACAACCCAGAAAGAGCCGCGCACACCGGATTCCGTGGAGCAGCCAATCCTGGTTGTGCGCCCATCTCCTGAAAGGGTAAGTAAAGACAATGAAGCCCAAGAAAAAACCTCGCACGCCGCAGGGTGCTTGCTAGAAAGCACAAAGAGTTGGGCGGAGGTAATACGTTCGCGGATGCAGACAGAGGATGGCCGGCTTCGCGGCAGCCGGGTGATGTCCATCGATGCCCGAGAGATGGATAGAAAGCGCATGAATGCTGCAGGATTCGCGCTAAAGACGCAGTGGAATTATTTGCAGGAACCGAAAAGCCCGGAAAATCCAGATGAAAAGTAAGCACAAATTTAAATTCCGCGGAGGTTACGAACACCGGTGAGAAATTGCCGCGGCCCGGCGAGCAATCGCCGCACGCAATCTGCTCGGTGCTTCCGTAGGCATGGCTTTCGCAGCAATTTACGTTCCCGAATTTATGGTGCAGGCCGTCGTGCGTGCGGAATTGCACACCGACTTTCCGGCAAAATTGCGTGGCCCCGATCCTCCGTATCACACAACAAAGACTTGTCATTCCGAGCGAAGAGAGGAATCTGCTTTCTTCAGCCTTACCTCAGAAACTGACCCCGCTGCGCCCATTACGTCCCGCGCGCCGGCCATTGCGCTGATCGATGCCGACGCCCCGCCGCTGTTTGGCGTGGTGGCGGCGAATGCCGCGGCGCTGAACGCGGGAATTTTTCTGGGAATGACAAAAGCAAATGCCGCGCAATTTGCCGGTGTAGAGATTCGCGCGCGTTCGCTCGCGGCGGAAAAGGCAGCGCACGCGGCGTTGCGCGATGTGGGCTGGTCGGTGTCCCCACGAGTGGAAGAAACGGCGCCGGATTTAATTGTTTTAGATGTGGCGGGGCTGTCGACACTGCTGGGCACCCACCAGCAAATTGCAGAATTGCTGTCATCTCGAGCTGCAGATTGCGGGCTGCGCGTGAACGTTGCCGTAGCGGAAAATTTGCTGGCCGCGGAAGTGGCGGCGCGCGGATTCGCAGGGATTACGTTGATCGCCGCTGGAAAAGAAGCCGCATGCATTGGAGAGCTGCCCATCAGCGCGCTTTCTCCGCCGGAAGAGATGGCGGAGACGCTGACGCTTTGGGGAATAAAAGCGTGCACCCAGTTGGCACGCTTGCCGGTGCTGCAGCTTTCGGAGCGCCTGGGACAAGCCGGCGTGCGTTTGCGGACGCTGGCGCGCGGCGCAGCTTCGCGCGCGCTGGTAGTCGCCGAACCCGACCTGACTTTTGCAGAAGAGATGGAATTGGACGACGCCGTCGAAGAGCTCGAACCGCTGTCGTTCGTGCTAGGCAGGCTGCTGGATCAACTCTGCGCGCGATTGACGGCGCGCTCTCTGGCGGTGAGCTTGCTGCGCGTGCGCTTCGATTTGCAGCCGGCATTTGAGAATGCGCTGGATGTGCGCATCGAAGTAGTGCGTGCGAAAAGCGTCCCGGGGATTTACGAGCGCACCATGCAACTGCCTGTGCCCATGCGCGATGCCAAGCTGCTGCTGAAATTGCTGCGGCTGCGATTGCAAGGCGATCCTCCGGGAGCGCCAATCGTAAAGGTACTGGTGACGGCAGAGGCGGCGCGGTCGCGGGTGGCACAGGGCGGGCTTTTTCTGCCGAGTTTTCCCGATGTAGAGAAATTGGAACTGACGCTGGCGCGCCTGGCGGGCGTGGTTGGCGAAGGGAATGTAGGATCGCCCGAACTCGTCGATACGCACCGGCCCGGAGAGTTTCGCATGAAACGGTTTTCGCCGTTGCGGGAAGAAAATGGTTCGGACAGAAAGAAATCTGTCAAAAAACGCGCCTCGGAAAATGTCGAAAAGCATTTGCCGAATCAATCGACAATGAGTTTCCGCGTGTTTCGTCCGCCGCTGCCCATTCACGTCAATTCGCGCGAAGGCCGGCCCGCCGAGGTGTTCTTGCAGGGCCGCCGCGCGGAAGTGCGCAAAGCTTCCGGCCCGTGGCGCACCTCCGGAGAATGGTGGCGCGAAGAGCAATGGAGCGAAGATGAATGGGACCTGGAAGTTTGCTTCATAGGTGGAACTGGCTCGCGAACGGGCGTATTCCCAACCGTTAGAGTTTCTCCGCGAAAAAACATACAAAAGAACGGCACAAAACCAGGAACTTCCGCGGAAGAATTCGGACGCTACCGGATTTATTTCGATGTCGTGCGGCAAGGCTGGTTCGCGCGCGGGATGTATGACTGATGTATTGCGAACTGCATGCGCGATCGGCGTTTAGTTTTCTGGAAGGCGCGTCGAATCCGGAAGAGTTGATTGCCGTGTGCGCGGAGCATGGCATGCCCGCGATGGCGCTGCTCGATCGCGACGGAGTTTATGGTGCGCCGCGCTTTCATCTGGCGGGCGCGAAGGCGGGCGTGAAAGCGCACATCGGCGCGGAAGTGACCGCCGAGGAAACCAACACGGAAAAAGACGTGCGTGGCTGGCGTTATGTCTTGCTGGTGAAATCGCGCATCGGCTACCAAAACCTTTGCCGGCTCATTACCCGCATGAAATCGCGCGCGGCGAAGGGTGAAGGAAGTGTGTGCGCGCAGGAAGTAGCGGAATTCAGCGAAGGGCTGATCTGCTTGACCGGCGGGGAAGAAGGTGCGCTGGCGCAGGCTCTGGAAAGCGGTGGCATGAGCGCGGCACTCGGCCGCGTTACGCAATTATGCGAGTTGTTTGGGCCGCGGAATGTCTATGTGGAAGTGCAGCGGCATTTTAATCGCAGCGAAGAAGCGCGCAACGCCGCGGCGGTGGAAATTGCGCGGAAGTTGCGCTTGCCGTTGCTGGCCACGAACGGCGTGCGGCATGCTCGTCCGGAGCAGCGGCAGATTCTGGATGTGTTTACCTGCTTGCGGCATCACCGCGTGCTGGCCAATGCCGGGCGGTTGCTGAGCCGGAATGGAGAAAGCCACGTTAAATCTCCCAAAGAAATGACCAAACTGTTTTGCGATTTGCCGGAAGCGCTCCGGAATACCCAGGAGCTTTCCGCACGCCTGCAATTCACGCTGGATGATTTGGGCTACAAATTTCCCGAATATCCCGTCGCGAAGGGCGAGACGCAAATGAGCTTTCTGCGTGCGCAGACGCACCAAGGCATGCTGTGGCGTTACGGAGCGGACCATAACGCAGCGCGGCAACAACTTGAACGTGAACTGGCGCTAATCGAAAAACTGGAATTGCCAGGATATTTTCTGATCGTCTGGGACATCGTGCAGTTTTGCCGCGAGCGCCATATTTTGGTGCAAGGACGAGGCTCGGCGGCCAACAGCGCGGTTTGCTATGCGCTGGGAATAACGGCCGTCGATCCGGTAGCCATGAAATTGCTGTTCGAGCGCTTTCTTTCGGAAAAACGGGGCGACTGGCCGGATATTGATCTGGATTTGCCCAGCGGCGATCAGCGCGAACGCGCCATTCAGTACGTTTACGAGCGCTACGGAAAACTCGGCGCGGCCATGACCGCCAACGTAATCACCTATCGTGGAAAGTCCGCGGCGCGCGAAATCGGCAAGGTCTTGTCCTTTGACGCGGAAACGTTGAGCCGTCTGGCGAGTCTGGTGGGCGCGTGGGAATACCGGGATACCAACGATACGCTGGAGCGGCAATTCAAAGATGCGGGCTTCGACTTAAAACAGGCAAGGATCCGCAAGTTTTTTGAGTTGTGCAAAACCGTGCAAGATTTGCCGCGCCATCTGGGGCAGCACTCCGGAGGCATGGTCGTTTGTCAGGGACAACTGGATTCGATTGTGCCGCTCGAGCCGGCGAGCATGCCGGGTCGCGTGGTGGTGCAATGGGACAAAGAAGATTGCGCGGACATGAAGATCGTGAAAGTGGATCTCCTCGGGCTGGGAATGATGGCCGTGCTGGAAGATTCCATCGCCATCATTCGCCGCGATTACGGCGAAGAAGTGGATCTCGGAAAATTGCCCCCAGACGATAAAGCGGTTTACGGGACGCTGCAAAAAGCCGATACCGTAGGGATGTTTCAGATCGAGAGCCGCGCGCAGATGTCCTGTCTGCCGCGACTCAAGCCGGCATGCTTTTACGACATCGTGGTGCAAGTAGCGATCATCCGGCCGGGCCCGATCGTGGGAAAGATGGTGCATCCGTATTTGCGGCGGCGGCAGGGAAAGGAAGCCGCGGAATGTCTGCATCCTTCGCTGAAAGATGTCTTAGACCGCACCTTGGGAGTGCCGCTGTTTCAGGAACAATTGTTGCGCATCGCCATGATTACCGCGGGCTTCTCGGGAAGCGAAGCGGAAGAGTTGCGGCGCGCGTTTGGGTTTAAGCGCTCGGAAAAGCGCATGAGAGAGGTTGAAGTAAAACTACGTGCCGGTATGACAAAAAACGGCATTCATGGCGAGACGCAGGAACGCATCGTGCAGGCGATTTCTTCGTTTGCGTTGTATGGATTTCCGGAGTCGCACGCGGCAAGTTTTGCGTTGATCGCCTATGCCAGCGCC
>JBEKVU010000056.1:0-24019 GCA_049513775.1 Candidatus Acidiferrum sp. | reverse complement strand
AATCGCTGGCCGAAACACTGCGTTTCTTCTACGGAATTTTTCCCGGACCCGTCGGCGGCATCGCTACGCTTCCAGCTTTCGATACGCTACCGTGGGAATCGCAAAGCCCGCACGCCGATATTCTCGAACGCCGCGCCGCCACGCTCTTTCGGCTGACCGACGGACAAATTTCCCTGGTCATCGCGCCGGTAGTCGCTGCGTTGTGGCGCTATCAAGATCCCGTCACTTATCTATCGCTGGCGCGCACGCTCACCAAAGACGCCGAAGTCTCCCACGAAGGATTGATCGAGCACCTCGGCTCGGTCGGCTACACGCGCACGGAAATGGTTGAACTGCCCGGGCAATTCGCGGTACGCGGCGGCATCGTGGACGTTTTTTCGCCCGAAGCCGCGCGCCCGGTGCGTACCGAGTTACTGGGAGATACAGTTGAGTCCGTCCGCGAATTCGACCCCCGCACACAACGTTCAATTTCGCCCGTAGGCCGCGCGACGCTCCTGCCGCTGACGGAATGGTCCTTCGCGCCCGCCATTACCAACGCCGATGACGACCCCTCGGTGTGGGCCACGCCCTCCTACTTCGGCCCGTCGTTGCCACCCGGACCAGCTTCGCTCTTCGAGCTCGCGGAGAGCTCGCTGCGTCCCATTATTTTTCTCGACGAGCCGCAGACGCTGCAGGAAGTCGCGAGGAAACATCTCGAAGCCGCCACCGCTAACTACGAACGCCATGGTCAGGCGAATTCTCCCGCGGCCCATCATTTCTTCTGGACCGAAGAAGAATTTTCCGCCAGCGTCAAAAAAGGTTCGCAAATCGAACTGCAGCAACTCGCAGTCGGCACCAGCGGCGGTCCGCAGTTTGAATTGTCCTCGCGGCCGAGCGCCCGCTTCCACGGCGACGTGGTGGCCTGCATGGCCGCCGTCAAATCGCAGCTTGCCGAAGGCGGCAGCACCTTCCTCACCGCCGCGAGCACCGGCGAACTTGAACGCCTTGCCGATATTTGCCGAGAATACGAGGCGCCGTACGTCCTCGGCGAATCCGAAGACGCCGCCGCCGGTTTTACCGCCGAAGCCGCGCACGAGCTCGCCAAGCTCCTGCTCATCCGCGCGCCATTTTCGGAGGGAGTAGCTTTTCCTGACGCGCGAGTCACGCTCTACGGCCAAGCAGATCTGTTCGATGTTGCGCCCGTCGTTGATCGTCCGAGCCGCAAAATCCGCACCTCCGGGTTCTTTAGCGATTTCGCCGATCTGAAGCCGGGCGATTTTGTCGTGCACGTCGATCACGGCATCGGCCAATTTGAAGGCCTGCGGCAAATTGTTTCCGATGGACGCGGCGGGGAATTCATGCTGCTGAAATACGCCGACGATGCCCGCCTGTACGTCCCGCTCGAGCGCATGGATTTGGTGCAAAGCTATCGCGTCGTCGAAGGCGACCATGCGCCGCTCGATAAACTTGGCGGCACCGCCTGGAACACTCGCAAGACGCGCGCGAGAAAAGCCGTGGAGGATATGGCCGATCAGCTCCTAACCCTCTACGCCGAACGAAAAACCGCCGAAGGGTTTGCGTTTTCCGCGGACGGAAATTTCCAGCGCGAATTTGAAGACGCCTTCGAATTCGAAGAAACCGCCGACCAAAACAGCGCTATCGCGGACATCAAGAAAGACATGGAGCGCGCCACGCCCATGGATCGCCTGCTCTGCGGCGACGTGGGCTACGGCAAAACCGAGGTCGCCATGCGCGCCGCCTTCAAAGCCGTCTCTGACAGCAAACAAGTAGCGTTACTTTCGCCGACCACGATTCTCGCGTTCCAACACTACGAAACCTTCAAGCAGCGTTTCGCCGCCTTCCCCATGCGCATCGAAATGCTCAGCCGCTTCCGCAGCGCGGCCGAGCAAAAGAAAACTCTCGCCGAACTGGAAGCGGGGAAAGTCGACATCATCATCGGCACCCATCGCCTGCTCTCCAAGGACGTAAAGTTTCACGACCTCGGCTTGCTGGTCGTCGACGAAGAGCAGCGCTTCGGCGTAGCTCACAAAGAGCGACTGAAGGAAATGAGCAAAAACGTGGACGCGCTGGCATTGTCCGCTACGCCCATTCCGCGCACGTTGCACATGTCGCTCGTTGGCCTGCGGGATATGTCAGTCATCGAAACGCCGCCGCGCGATCGTTTGGCCATTCAAACGGTGGTCGCACCATTTCAAGAAGAGCTCCTGCAGCGCGCCATCGAAACCGAGCTGGCCCGCGACGGACAGGTCTACTTTATTCACAACCGCATCGAGTCCATTTATTCGTTGGCGGCACTGGTGCAAAAATTGGTTCCCAAAGCGCGCGTGGTGGTCGGCCACGGCCAAATGGGTGAAAAAGAACTAGAAAGCGTGATGCTGAAATTCATTCGCGACGAAGCCGATGTGCTCGTCGCCACCACCATCGTCGAAAACGGTCTGGACATCCCGCGCGCCAACACCATTTTAATTAATAGAGCCGATCGCTTAGGCCTCGCCGAGCTCTACCAGCTCCGCGGCCGCGTCGGCCGTTCCGCGCAGCGTGCCTACGCTTATCTTCTCGTTCCGCCCGAAACGGTCCTCTCTGACATCGCCAGAAAGCGCCTCTCCGCCATGAAAGAATTCTCCGAACTCGGCGCCGGTTTCCGCATCGCCGCGCTCGACCTCGAACTCCGCGGCGCCGGCAACATGCTCGGCCGCCAGCAGCACGGCCACATTGATGCCGTCGGCTTCGACATGTATTGCCAAATGCTTGAACGCGCCGTTAGCAAAATGAAAGGCCAGGAAGTGGCCCCCGAACTCCGCACCACGCTCAGCCTGGGCTTCGACGTGCGCATCCCACAAGACTACATCCCCAGCGAAAACCTCCGTCTGCGCACCTACAAGCGCATCTCCACCATCGCCACCGACGCCGAGCGCGCCGACGTCCGCCGCGAACTCGAAGACCGCTTCGGCCCCGTCCCCAGCTCGATAGAAAACCTTTTGCAGTACTCCGTCCTCAAATCGATGTGCGAGCGTCTGCGCATATCCGCGGTTGAGCGCCAAGGCAGCCGCATCGCCATCCGCTTCCACCCGGAAACACAGCTTGACCCGGCCACGCTCGTCAAGGTGGTACGCTCGCGCAAAGGTATCAAGCTCGACCCGAGCGGCGTGCTCTGGATGGAAGTTGGCCGTGGCGAGCCAGCCGCCGATGCCGTTAGAAACGTATTGCTAGGCTTGCAAGGCCAGAGCTAAACTTTAGCATCACCCAAATGAGGAGCTTCATGCGTAACCTGCTTTTAACAATCGCCCTGTGCTTCGCGTTACCCGCGATGGCGCGACAGACTCCGCCAGCCGCGAGTCCCCCAGCACAGCAAGCCCCCACGCTCGAAAAGCCGGGCATGGCCGCGCCCGAGCCAGAGCCCGCCGCGAAAACCGCGCCTAAGCCCGCCGCTGCGAAACCAGCCGCGAAGCCCGCCCTCGATCCAAACGCCGGCAGAACTGTGGAAGAGATCATCGCCCGCGTGAACAACGAGATCATCACCAAGTCCGAATATGACAAAGCCCTAGTCACTGCGGAAGACGATGCCAAAGCGGACTGTCAAACGCGCTGCACTGCGGAGCAGCTCGCCAATGAAACCGAAGACCGCCGCAAAAATGCCCTGCGTGATTTGATTGATCAATCACTCCTTGTACAGCGCGCCAAGGATCTGGGCACCAGCGTCGAGCCACAGGTGATCAAAAAGCTTGACCAGATCCGCATCCAAAACAAGCTCGACAGCCTTGAGGATTTGGAAAAGGCTGTCACCTCGCAAGGCATCAACTGGGAAGATTTCAAGAACAACATTCGCAACGGTTTGCTTACCCAACAGGTGATCGGCAGCGAAGTTGGATCGCACATCACCATCAGCAACGAAGAAGTGAAAAAGTATTACGACGCACATCAGGCCGATTACGTTCGTCCCGAGCAAGTGGCACTGCGCGAAATCGAAGTCAGTACGGAAGGAAAGAAGCCCGACGAGCTTCCCGACCTGAAAAAGAAAGCCGACACTGCCCTCAAGCGCGTGCAAGACGGCGAGGATTTCGCAGAAATCGCCAAGCGCCTCTCGGACGGCAGCACGGCGAAGCAGGGCGGCTACCTCGGCCAGTACAAGCGCGGGGAACTTTCCAAGGTGCTCGAAGACAAAGTCTTTGCCATGAAGCGCAACGACCTGACCGACGTCATGGAAACCAAGCAAGGCTACTTGATCCTGCAGGTCCTCGAGCACTACGACGAAGGCCAGCAGTCCCTCGATAAGGTACAAAACGAAATCTCTGAGAAGCTTTACAACGAGCGTCTCGAGCCTGCCGTCCGGGAATATCTAAAGACGCTGCGCACGCAAAGCTACGTGGTCATCAAGCCCGGCTACCAGGACATCGCCGGCGGCGGCAACTCGGAAATTCAGGAAGTCAGCGCGACGCCAGAGGTAGTCAAAACAAAAAAAGGCCATAAAAAATTCGGTCTCTTCGGCAAGCGCTCTGGCGACACGTCTACGCCGGGTGCGACACCTACGTCGGCCGCCGCGCCGCCGGCCTAGCGATATTGGGGGATCGGTGCGCCGAGTTGCTTTCTGTGCACCTCGTGAACAAAGGGAAATGACAAGCGATCGGCCAGATGAAAAGCACCGGTTGAAGCAGTTCCGTTGAAACAGCCCAAATGAAAAAATCTTTCGTCACCGAACTACTTAGCGAACAAAACATCACCTCATTCTTCCTGGTGCACGAAAAAGAAATCCGCAACACGCGCGAAGGCAAACAGTATCTCCGCATGGAGCTCGGCGACCGCAGCGGCACCGTCGAAGCTCGCATTTGGGACGCCTTCGAAGCCATCGCCAAAGACATCAACCGCGACGATTTCGTGAAGGTCGCTGCCCGGGTGGAAATCTATCGCAACAAACCGCAACTTGTCCTGCAGCAAGTCCGCCGCGCCACCCCGGAGGAGATCGACCTTTCCGACTTCCTCCCGCACACCAAAGAAAACGTCGATCAGATGTGGGCGCGCCTGCTGGGCTACGCCGCCGAAATTGAAAATCCATGGCTCAACAAATTGGTCTTAAACATCCTCGACGATCCGCAAATCGCTCCGCGCTTCAAGCGTGCACCAGCGGCCAAAGTCATGCACCACGCCTTCATCGGCGGGTTACTGGAACACGTCGTCGGCCTTTGCGGACTGGCGAAACAAATAGCCGCACATTATCCCGAACTAAACGCTGATTTGCTGCTTACCGCCGCCGCCTTACATGACGTCGGCAAGCTCGACGAACTCTGCTACGAACGCGCCGTTAGCTACACTACCGAAGGCCAACTCCTCGGCCATATCGTGATGGAAGTCGAAACCGTCGCCAAAGCGATTGACGCTATCCCTGGCTTCCCGCCGCAATTAAAAACCGTGGTTCAGCACCTCTTGATCAGCCATCACGGTGAATACGAATTCGGCTCGCCCAAGCTTCCGATGATCCGCGAAGCCCTGGTCTTCCACTACATGGACGACCTCGATTCCAAGCTCGCGGCCGTGCGCAACGCACTCGCCACGCCCAGCGGCGAGGACCTCTGGTCCACCTTCAGCCCTGCACTGGGCCGCAAATTTCTAAAGCTCGACGAATACCTAAAGTCCTCCGCAGCTCTGCATGCTGTTGTTACGACTGACTTCGTTCCCCCGAAATTGTTCTAGCCTCGTCTGGCGATTCCCCGCGTTCGGCTTCGCCTGTGTGGTGGCGAATCTTCAGATTCGCATCTGTCGTTCTCAGCTTTCTGGCGCACTCAGCCGCTTGACGGTCGTTCTGTATTGGCACGAGATTCCCGCAAAACGTTCCAAAGCGGTGCAAAGGGGTGCCCAAGCGATCGCTAATCCATATCCCAACCCCGCTTTCTAAGAGAACGCAAATCTTAGATTCTATTAATCTTAGTGGTGTGTTAACTACATCTGCATCATAACGCCGCGGTTATGGACTGCCGCTTGCCTTTGTTCGCCCCCGAGCGTTCCTCGCTTTCGGAGACTTCATGCGGACAAAGGGAATTAGCATCGCATCTGCAATTCTAATTTTGACCTTCTTCGCAGTAATCCCGTCGGTGGCGCAGAATTTATCGTTGAACGAGTCTTCAACTTTCGATCCCACGGCCCCGCGAGCCGCGGATTTCGATGCCGTCGTTCTTCCCATTACAGAAGTTAAGGTTGGCATGGATATCGAAGCAAAATTTGGCACTGGTTTCTGCCTGGATCCATCCTGCCGCTTCATCGCCACGAACTATCACGTCGCCATGCTGGCGCATCCCAAAAAAATGAACGGCCAAGTCGTGGTTCATCGTTATCTCGCTACTGGACCGGACGATTACGGAGCCACGCTCAACGAAGGTTTTGCCACCCCAACAATGAAATACAATTCGAATCGCGATCTCGCGATTTTCGAACTACGCGGCCCGTTGCCGCGCCATCATGGCCTCCCCTTTTATACGAACGCCCTCCGCATTGGCCAGGCAGTGGAAATCTATTCGTATTCCAAAGAATCCCCGATTCACGCGCGCAAGCTTTTGCAAATGCAGGGCATTTTCCGAGGACAGACCTCTTCGGGCCTTCTAGCATTCGACTACGACGCATCGGACGGCAGGGTGCTTCGTCCCGGCGCCAGTGGCGGAATCGTGGTTGATCGCAAAAGCCGCCAGATTGTGGGTGTGTTGAATGCGATCGAGCGCAGCGGCAAAGCTATCGCCTTTGCGGTGCCCATCGAATCTTTGGAAGAGTTTGTCGGCAGAGTCCAGCCCTTCCTGGCGCAAAGCCTATTTCCGTCCAGCCAGAGAATCTCGCCGATCTCCGCGGATGCTTATGCAAAGTTCGTTCCGGCTCCGACCATTTCGCTGCAGCGTCGTCCAACGGAAACAGGCGAGGTGCGCATACTGCGCGCGAAAGCGCAGGCCCTGGCCGACAACATGCGCGATTTCATCGCGGTGCAGACATTGGCGTGGGGTTCGGAACAAAAGGAGCCCCTTGTCGAGTCCCAATACGAAGTCCAAGTCCTGGGCGGCTACCAGCGTTTCAGGGAACTCCCGGACGGCAAGAAAGAGTTGCAGAACGTCCCGTTTCCTCCGTTGACCAATTCCATGGTTCCTGGCGGCGAGTGGTCCGAGCTGCCCGTAAAGGTGGGAACCGACCTGAATCTCAAGATCAATCAGGCCGCCGACGTAATCATCAATGGCCAGTCCCTAAAGGTATTTCAGTATTGGGCCAGCGTGGAAGATGCTGTCTGTACCTTTAAGTCGGTCAATGATTTCGCGGTTTTCGTGGTCAGCAAGACTTCCATCGCCGCTTGTTACGGTGAAGTCTGGACCGATGAGGATATGAACATCCTCCGCATGTCCGAGCACCTCGAACTGCTCGGCAAATGGCGAAACCTTCAAGCGGTCGTGACGTACGGCTGGCTCAACAAAGCGGATGAAGCTCCCCGTCTGGTGCCGCTCACCATTGCCACACAAGCCGAATACAAAAAGAAGATCTATTGGTGCCGCGGTCAGTTCACCGATTACCGGGTCTTCACCGCGCGCGCCCGTCTGGTAGCCAGCGTCGCGGCCACGGGAGAACGGCGCTTTGCAGAACAGGGAGACCAGCCTCGGTGACCTGCCCGCCGATTTGCGGCTACCAATTGATCGCCGGGGCTGTCGATCGCGACGATCAGTCAAGCGAAGTCATCACGGGAGGTACTCGAATTTCTCAATTACCACCTCCGCGTTCTGCTGCATCGGACTGTTCTCGCTCGCCACGACGTACAGCATCAACTCGAGCAACTCTTGCCCCGGCGAAGGCACTCCCGAGGTGAAGACATGCTGGTACACCACCGGCGTTGCGCCCTGCGGCGCCGCGCCGCGAAAGGTCTTAAAGCTTGCCCGCCCGGATTCCCACAGCAGCGTGTGCGTCAGCGTGCCGGGAGGCTCCTTGAACTGCACTTCGTTTCCGGAAATGTAGAAAGGCTGCACGCCATATTGAGCGTTCTCATTGCTGGTTGCATCGCCCCAACGACCAAGTTCAATGTCCATCTCGCGGTAGTTCTGCTCGCCTCCCCATTCATCGAAGGTGTTCATGCTCAGAACGGCGGCGGGTTCCAAGTGAGACGTGTCGCGCACCACGAAAATATAAGTTCCGTAGCCCAGGCTGCGTCCCAGGACCACGTGAGCGCAGGTCCAACCTTGCGGCTTTTTGGCTATCCGCAGATGCAGCGCACCGCTGTCGTCGGTCCAGGCGTTGTCGCCATCGTATAGATTGTTGATTCCTCCGCGAACCGCGGAGGCTGTTTGAACGTTCCAGTCGTATCCGCTGAAGCGAATGGGCTTAGTGGGGAGTGGTGGCAGAGATCCCACACCCTTCACGATTGTCGCCACAACCACCGAATTGCCTTGTGTGGGCGCCACATCCATTGTCGGCGGCGGCTTATAGTCCGGGTTCACCAACAGCGCGGCGTACTCATATCCGAGGTGCGTCTCGGTGCTCCAAGTGGCGTCGGAGCGAATTGGAATATACGGATGATCGGGCCACGGCTGCACCCACCAGGGCCCGCTTCGCGCATAGATAACGATCTGCTGCCCTGGACGAGCGCCCTTGACGCGCCCGGCAATCACATCAACCCTTTCGCGGCCGCCTTTCGCTGACGGCGGAATCTTGGTGAACTCAATAACCGGTCCGCTACCGCCCCATCGCCACTGGCATCCCCCTGCGAAGACGCAGACCAAGAACGCAAGCGCTATTGCCCAATTTGGCGGGGCCATTTTTGAAGTCTTCATTTACGCCATCGGTGTGCTTGGCGCCGCATTCCGTTGAGCGGCGTTACGCGTACTACTATCGGTCCCAGATGCTAGCACCAACGTCTAGCCCTGGCCACGCGGGTTGAGTCCTCCGACAAGTCTTTTCCAATCAACTCGCCACGCGAAAACCATCACCGGCGAACCGTCCCCAAGCTAGTCGATGCCTGAGGCTCGCAGTGAAGATTGGATGCAAATGCCATTTACCCTTGACACCATTATTTCATTCGACTAGGCTCTCGCCTCATCGCCATCGTGAGCCCTCACGAGAACGCGAACAAATACCCCGTACGTCCAGCGCAAAACTGAGCCGCCTAAAGTCTGCAGGAGAGCCGCCATGAAATTCGCAACAACAACCTCTCACGTCTTGTACAGGATCGGTTTCCACGTTCTGGTGTTGCTGATTTGTTTTTTTGCATCGGCTAGAGCCGCCGCTGCGGCCGATCCCGCCATTCCGCCGGGCGATATTCGCATCCACTACCATCGGCCTGACGGAAATTACACCGGTTGGACCGTCTACGCGTTTGATAACACCACGGAGGACACCGGCAACTATGGCGGAGGCCCCGTTCAGGTAACGGGCACCGACAGCTTTGGCGCATATTTTGACGTTGGAGTCACCACCGGCGCGCAGGAAGTCGGAATTATTATCCACAATCCGACGGCCTCGGGCGGGGACCAGAAGGATACTCCGAACAATTTGTTTGTCGATCCTGCAACGCAGGGCTTCGAGTACTGGGCGTTCTCGGGGACCGCCAAGCTCTACACTTCGGCGCCCAACTTGAGCAATCCCACGGCGATCCTGCCGGGATACGTTCGCGTTCACTACCACCGCACCGACGGCAATTATTCCGGCTGGACCATTTATGCCTTCTTTGACACGACGGAATATACCGGCGATTACAACAGTGGGCTCGTGCCTCCAACGAATTCTGACGCCTACGGAGTGTATTTCGATGTAGCCGTAGTTGCCAATGCACAGAATCTGGGGCTAATCATTCACAATCCGTCAGCGCCGGGCGGCGACCAAAAAGATCCAGGGCCGAACGAGTTTGTTGATCCCTCGACAGAAGGCTTTGAATATTGGGGCTTCACCGGAATCGGCAAGCTCTATAAGAGTCAGCCCAGCCTGACCAGTCCGACAGCCCTCTTGCCCGGATACGCTCGCATCCACTACTACCGGCCCGACGGAGATTATTCGAATTGGACCTGCTACGCCTTTGAAGACACCGCGGAATATACGGGTGACTACAACGATGGACTCACCGGCGTAACCAGCATCGACTCCTACGGCGCTTATTTCGACATCAGCCTTATTCCCAATGCGCAAAATCTCGGCTTCATCATTCACAACATCTCTACCGGAGTGAAAGATCCCGGGCCAAACCAATATCTAGTGGTGGGCACCTACTCGCAAGCCTGGACCATCTCCGGCAACGACACCGTCTTCACTGCGCCGCCGACTCCGGCCCAGATATTGGACAGCCTGCTGAACGTCCAGCAGGGCTACTGGCTTGATCGTCAGCGCATAGCCATTCAGCCGCAGTTTATTCAGAGTGGTGATACGTATGCGATTACCTCTAGTCTCACGGGTGGCCTGTCCGTAGGCGCCACGGGTATCACCGGAGGAACCAGCATTCCGCTCACCGTTGGCGGAAGCCTGACCGCTGACGAACTATTCCGCTACCCACAACTGGCCGGCTACACCGTGCTGCAGCTGCCGGCCAACACGCAGCGTTCCACCTTACAGACCTTTCTAGAAGGGCAGCTTGCGTTTTCCGCGGTCGGTGCGAACGGCTCAGTGCAGTATGCCACGGGCCTGCAAATCGCCGGCGTTTTGGATGATCTTTACTATTATCCGGGCAAACTCGGCGTCGTGTTTCACCGTCGGGATGATCGAGACTGGCACGACTGGCCGGACGACGAGAACTTCGCTGTGAAAGTAAAGGTTTGGGCGCCGACGGCCCAGTCTGTTTCGCTGCAGATCTTCAACCACGAGTCCGATGCCACGCCCGCCACGGTTCTGCCGATGCACGAGCACAACGGCGTGTGGGTCGCCCACGGCGACCGCAGTTGGAAAGACAAGTACTACCTCTATAGTGTGCAGGTCTGGGTGCCGGCCGATTCTGCCGTGGACACGAACGTTACCAGCGATCCCTATTCCATTGACATCGCGCTTAACGGCTCCAAGAGCCGGTTCACCGATCTGGACTCCGACGAAACCAAGCCCGTCGGCTGGGACGAGGACACCGCTCCTCCGCTGCGCAGCTTCAGCGACATGAGCCTCTACGAACTGCACATTCGTGATTTCAGCATCAACGATCTCACCGTGCCTGCCGCGCACCGCGGGCTCTACGAGGCATTTGCAGATCAAGATTCTAACGGTATGAAGCACCTTCGCACTCTGGCGCAGAGCGGCCTGAAGGCTATCCACATCCTGCCGTCGTTCCACTTTGCCAGCGTGAATGAAGACAAGTCCACGTGGATCATTCCGACGGGTCTCGCGCAATACCCGCCGGATGGCCAGCAGCAGCAAGCGGCCGTTACCGCCAGCCAGACGAACCCCGCCTATAACTGGGGCTACGATCCCGTGCATTACATGACGCCCGAGGGCAGCTACGCCATCAATCCCGATACTCGCGTGCGCGAATACCGCATCATGGTCGACGGCCTGCACCGAGCCGGCCTCCGCGTGGTGCAGGATGTGGTCTTCAACCACACCAACGCCAGCGGCGAAGCTCCCAACTCCAATCTCGATGAAGTCGTTCCCAACTACTATCACCGGCTCGACGCCAACGGAAGCCTCGAAACCGCATCGTGCTGCCCGGATACCGCCAGCGAACACCTCATGATGGAAAAGCTGATCATTGACAGCCTTGTGCTCAATGCACGGGACTACAAGATCGATGGCTTCCGCTTCGACATTATGAGTTTCATGTTCACCTACAACATCCAACACATTCAGCAGGCGCTGCAGGCGCTCACTCCTGAAAAAGACGGCGTCGACGGCTCGAAGATCTATCTCTATGGCGAAGGCTTCAACTTCGGGGACACGGAGAACAATCAGATCGGGCCCAACGCCTCGCAGATCAATCTCTATGGCTTCGGCGTCGGCACCTTCAACGATCGCATCCGCGATGGTATTCGTGGGGGCAGCCCGTTTACCGATGAGCGCGTCCAGGGATTTGCAACTGGAGTGTTCACCGATCCAAGTGACTTCACCAATGGCAGCCTTTCTTCCAGTGCGCAGCAGGCACAATTGCTGCAGTATTCGGACTGGATCGACATCGGCCTCACAGGCAACTTGCGTGACTACACATTCACCGACAGCGCAGGCGTCACCGTAACCGGCGCTCAGGTCAGTTACAACGGTCAACCGACCGGATACACCAAGAGCCCCATCGAGGCGGTGAACTACGCCTCCGTTCACGACAATCAGGATCTCTTCGACGCGGTGCAACTAAAATCCAGCTTCGGCGACAGCATCGCCACGCGCGCGCGTAGACAAATCATGGGCATGAGTCTGGTTACTCTGGGGCAGGGAGTTCCATTCTTCCAAGCCGGCGACGACCTGCTGCGTTCCAAGGACATGGACCAGAACAGTTATAACTCCGGCGACTGGTTTAACAAGATCGACTGGACCGGCCAGAGCGCCAACTGGGGCATCGGTCTGCCGATCGCCAGCCAGAATCAGGCCCAGTGGCCAATCATGACGCCATTGCTCACCAACTCCGCGTACACTCCGCTACCTGCGAACATCTCCTACGGTGGCGCGGCGTTCACGGAACTGTTGAGCATCCGCTACAGCTCCGAACTCTTCCGCATGGCCACGTTTCAGGAAGTTCAGCAAAACCTCACCTTCCTGAACACCGGGCAAAATCAGACGCCCGGCCTGATCGTGATGAAACTCGATGCGCATGGCGCAAACTACGGAATCTACAAACACATCGTAGTGTTCTTTAACGCCACCAATGCGCCGGGGACCTTCACCGACAGCCGCCTGCAGGGTTTGTCCTTGCACCTTCACCCCATCCAGCGAACCTCCAGCGATCCGGCCACGCGGCAATCCACCTTTAATTCGAAAGCAGGAACCGCGACGGTGCCGGCGCTGACAACCGCAGTATTTGTTGCCGAGACTGAATAAGCATTGGTTCGCCAAAATGGGCAGACGTTCGGCCCGCGTCTATGTTGTATTCAGCACCGCAGAATTTTCTTTCTGCGGCGCTGTGCTAGGTAGTGAACCGCGCGCCAACGCCGTCCTCCCAAGAGCTTTCGCAATCCGCATATTTTATTTCTCCACCGCGCAGCCAACGGCCATATAATTCACCAACCCATGCCGCTTAGCTCTGGTACAAAAATTGGTGTCTACGAAGTAAGTTCTCTCCTCGGTGTCGGCGGAATGGGCGAAGTCTATCGCTCGCGCGACAGCAAACTCAGCCGTCAAGTCGCTCTCAAAGTGCTGCCCTCCGGCGTCGCCGCAGACACCGAGCGCCTCACCCGTTTCCGCCGCGAAGCCACGCTGCTCGCCGCGCTCAACCATCCGAACATCGCCGCCATCTACGGCTTTGAAGACTCCGGCGCCACGCACGCTCTGGTAATGGAACTCGTCGAAGGCCCCACGCTCGCCGACCGCATCAAATCCGGCCGAATTTCCATCGAGGAAACTCTTCCCATCGCCAAACAAATTTGCGAAGCCCTCGAATACGCGCATGAACGCGGCATCGTTCACCGCGACCTGAAGCCTGCCAACATCAAGGTCACGCCCGACGACACCGTAAAGGTTCTCGATTTCGGTCTCGCCAAAGCTCTCGAGAATGAAGCCGCCGCCGGCGACATCGGAAGCTCTCCCACCATGACGCGCATGGCCACCCAAGCCGGAATTCGGCTGCGTCCTCTATGAAATGCTCACCGGAAAAATGGCCTTCTGCGGCGAAACCGTTTCAGACACGCTGGCCGCCGTGATCAAAGACCCGCCGGACTGGTCCTTGCTGCCCGCAAATACGCCTGGGCGCCTCCGCGTTCTCGTCCAGCGCTGTTTGCAAAAAGATCCCCGCCAACGCCTGCAGGCGATCGGCGACGCGCGTATCTCCATAGACGAAGTGCTCGGTGGCGCTCCGGAACCATCCGCCGCCTCAAATGTCGTCGCCGCTCCGCCTCCGGTTCCCGCAAGGCAGCGCTTCCTTCCTTGGACGATCGCCGCGTTGCTCGCCGCCGCGCTTCTCGCCGCTCTCCTAGTTCTTCGCCCATTGGCAAATCTCTCCGCGCAAAACCCCATCGAGCTAACACTCGCGCTTCCCGCCGAACAGAAGCTCGCCCTGATCAATGGCCCAGCCTTCGTACTTTCTCCCGATGGCTCGCGCATCGCTTACGTCGCGAACCAAGCCGGCGTAGACACCGGCCAGCTCTACGTCCGCGATTTGGAACACGCCGTTCCCGTCGCACTCGAAGGTGCCGTCCACGCGGCCGCACCCTTTTTCTCTCCCGACGGCCAATGGATTGGCTTCTTTTCCGACGGCAAACTAAGAAAAGTCTCTGTCCACGGTGGAGCTCCCATTGAATTAGCCACCGCGCCGGGCTCGCGCGGCGGCACTTGGAATCAGGACGACACCATTGTCTTTACCACCGCCTTCACCAGCCCGCTGTTCCGAATCTCCGCATCCGGCGGCACGCCACAACAAGTCACCCATCTCGATCCCGCCCGCCTCGAGACCACGCACCGCTGGCCACAATTCCTTCCCGGAGGCAAATCCTTCCTCCTCACCGCTTCTTCGAACAATAATTTTTTCGGCCAAGCCTCCGTGCAAGTGGCGTCCCTCGCCACCGGCCAAGCGAAGGTACTCGTCGAGAACGCCATGTTTGGCCGCTATCTTCCCGGAGGCTATCTCGCCTATTTCTCACAAGGCACCTGCTTCGTCGCGCCATTCGACGGGCAAGCCCTCAAGCTCACTGGCCCCGCCATTCCCGTCCTACCAAGCGTGGACTCGGACATTTCCAACGGCGGCGTGCAGTTCAGCTCCTCGGACAACGGCACCGCCATCTACATGTCCGGCTCCGCGTCGAAACAAAATCTCAACGTTTCGCTCATCGACCGTCAGGGCAACGGCACCGTACTCGTCAAAGGCTCGCCAGACTCCACTTCTCCGCGCGTGTCTCCCGACGGCAAAAAAATCGCCTTCGAGCGCGCCGTCGGCGGCATCTGGGTTTACGACATGGTCCGCGGCACCACCACACCCCTGACGCTCAAATCCGGCTCCGCCAATTTCCCCATCTGGTCGCCCGATGGACAGTACATCACGTATTCCTATTCCGGAGGCGCGCACGCCCCCTCGGGCGAGACCATCTACCGCGTGCGCGCCGATGGCTCCGGCGCCGAGGAGCAACTCACTCCCAATGATCCCCTCAGCTCTTATCCCGCCTCATGGTCCCCCGACGGCAAAACCCTGGCATTTGATCGCACCTCGCAAAAGGGCGGTGGCTGCTGCGACATGTGGACTCTGCACCTCGCCGATAACGGCCTGCCCGAAGCCCCACAACGTTTCCGTGATGACACGCGCGTTACCGCCGTCAGCCTGCCCGATCCGCAGTTTTCGCCAGACGGGCGCTGGATCGCGTTCAGTTCGGCGGACTCCGGCGCCTCACAAATCTATGTGGTTCCTTTCCCCGGCCCTGGCGGCAAGTGGCAAATCTCCACAGATGGCGGCTCCGAGGCACGCTGGTCCAAAACCGGCCACGAACTCTTTTTCCTGCACAATGCCGCGATTCTTTCCGTCTCTTACGCCGTGCAAGGCAACTCCTTCCAGGCAGGCATCCCCAAAGTCCTCTTCGAATCCAAAATCGAGATGCGCGCCCCCTACACTTCGTTCGACACCACCCCCGATGGCCAACACTTCGTAGCCTTCCAATTCGAAGGCGGCAAACTCTCTACACACCCAGATCCCACAGTGGTACTGAACTGGCTATCCGGAGTGCACCGCCAACTCGCCTCCGCCCAATCCGCGACGCAAAAATAGTCGCGCACCCGCTCTTACGAGCGAAACGTCCTCTCAGGAAATCCACGGGAAGAATTCGCGAAACTTACGGACTGGGGAAGTTTTTTCCTTTGCTTCTCGCTTCGATCTCGCTTCCGGCATGGCTAAGCGCCCGGTAAATCGTCGCTTAACAGTTAATATTGCGCTCGAACGGTCCATTGACACTCCCGCAGTCGGGCGATATTCAAGGATATAAACAGTGGGAGCCTCCTTGTGTCGCGAAAAATCGTTTACGCGCTCTTGCCCGCTTCTGTCTTAGTGCTCGCTGCGGGGGCCTGGTCGTTCTGGATGAATTTGCCGCCGCGTCCGCCTTCCCTGACGGTAGGCAAGCAACTTACGCACGACGGGTTGGTGAAGACGAATCTCGCTTCCGACGGGGTGAATCTCTATTTCACCGAACTCTCCGGCGCGCGCTCGGTCATCTCCAAAATCCCGGCCACTGGCGGCGAGGTCTCTCCGTTCCCGCTCGCCTTCCCGAGCGCCCAGTTGCTCGACGTTTCCCCTAGCCACACTTCGCTTCTCGCCGCAGAAAATACCAGCGGACCCTCCGCGGAGCGTCCCGTCTGGCTTTCTCCATTACAGGGCGGCGCCGCGAAACGTTTCGGAGATATCACCGGACAGGAAGCCGTGTGGTCTCCCGACGGTCAGCACGTCCTCATCATCAAAGGTTCCAGTTTACTGCTTGCCCCCGCCGACGGCGGCGCAGCCAAAGAACTCGTCAGCGTACCGGGCACCCCGTACTACCCGCGGTACTCGCCCGACGGCCAGCGCATCCGTTTCAGCGTAGGTGACCTAGCGTCGAACAGCTCTTCCATCTGGGAAGTTCGCAGCGACGGCTCGGATCTCCATCGCCTTTTCCCAGATTGGCAGGGCATCGCCACAGAGTGCTGTGGCAGTTGGACCGCCAACGGCCGCTATTACGTTTTTCAGGCCACGAAAACGGAACTGGGCAGTACCGCCACACTTTGGGGGCTCGCCGAAGCGACCAGTGGATTTGCCAGGAAGCGGTACAGCCAGCCGGTCGAACTCACGCAAGGCGCGATATCTTTCGGCCGGCCCGCGCCAGCCGCCGACAACGAAAAAATTTGGACCATCGGTCTGCTCCTTCGCGGAAGCGTGGTGAAGTACGACGCCAAGTCCGCACAATTCGCGCCCTTCCTCTCCGGCATCTCCGCCACAGATTTGGATTTCTCCCCCGACGGCCATTGGGTGGCGTACATTTCGGTCCCAGATGGCGCCCTGTGGCGCAGCCGCATTGACGGCCAGGAGCCTCTGCAACTGACTTTCGCGCCGCGCCGCGCCGCTCTTCCGCGCTGGTCCCACGATGGTAAACAGATCGCCTACATCAATGTATTAACCGGCCGACCGTGGTCTATCGCCATCGTGCCCGCCAGTGGCGGCGCTTCGCAACCTCTACTCGCGGAAGACAATTCCGAAGTAGACATCAACTGGTCTCTTGCCGACGACAAAATCATCTTCGGCCGCATCACGCAGCGCAAAGCCGCAGGTCTTAGCATCGAGAGCTATGACCTGAAAACCCGCAGCTTCTCGTCCATCCCCGGTTCCGAAGGTCTGTTCAGTCCGCGTCTCTCGCCCGATGGCCGCTACATCGCCGCACTCTCCGCCAATCTCACCAAATTGATGTTGTATGACACGCAGACGCAAAAATGGTCCGAGTGGCAAACTCTTGCCTCTGGCGCGCTCAACTATCCGGTGTGGGCCGCGGATAGCAAATCCATCTATTTTGACGATCTGGTTGGCGGCGAGGGTGCGTACTGCCGCGCCAAGGTTGGCGAAAGCCGCTACGAGCACGTCTTCACCGAGCAAGGCCTCGACCGCTACTTTGGCCTGCTGGGATTGTGGTCCGGCCGCGCTCCAGATGGCTCAACGCTTTTCGTCAAGGATGCCAGCACCAGCGAAGTTTTCGAACTCGAAGCCAGCTTGCCGTAAGAATTGTCTTGGTAGCACTGCAATTTCGTAACGGGCCAGAAATTACCCAGGGGAGCATGAGAGGATCCTGCGCCAATCTTGGCGGCAGGTTTTGGGAGAAGTGGATCGTGACGAAAATCGTCGAATTGTTCGCCGCACGCAGGAGCGCCTCACACGGGACAGGGCAGCGCACGAAAGCAGGAAAGTCTAGGCTGCGCGGCGCCACCTGCCTGCTCATGCTAGCGTTTTCATTCGCTGCGCTGTCGCCCGCGCAGCAAGTCCCCAAAGCGGACAGAAAACTTCTCACCCGTGTCGAACCTGAATATCCGCCACTTCTGAGAGCTCGTCAGATCGGCGGCACCGTGCGCCTTGAAGTGACCATCACCGCAAAAGGCACCGTAAAGAGCGCGGCGATTTTGGGCGGCAATCCGATTCTCGCCGAGTCCGCGATCACCGCCGTGAAAAAATGGACCTACGCTCCCGCCGACGTCGTAACCACCGAAACCATCAGCGTAGAATTCAATCCCTACCGCTAAGCGCTGAGTCACCAACTACCTTATTGCATCGCTGCGCCATTGTGCGTGTCGAGCGAAAGGGAATTGGCGCCCGATTCCACCTACACGTCGCGCGAAAAGCCCGGCCGGCGTCCCGCAAGCATGGCGATCACTCAGGCGTTTGCCCCATCGCTTCGGTCATCTCGTCGCGCGCCTGAATGTAGTCGAGCTGCGATTGCAGCAGCATAGCTTTGGCCTCCATCTCGTGCGCCGTGGCGGCGTCGGCTTGCGAACGCAGCGAGGCGCCCTTTTCGAGTTGCTGGGCGGTAACCCGCTGTGCCTCGCTGCGCAGCGAAAGGAGTTCCTCCGAGACGGCAACCATCTGTCGCGTGCGCTCCAACTTGTTCCAGGCCGTCTGCACGCGCAGCTCAACTTCTTCCTTAATGCGTGAGCAATTTTCTTTTGCCTGCGCAAGCTGTGCTTGATGCTCCCCGATCTCCGCGTTGCGCTTGCCGCCGTCAAAAAGGTCGTAGCCGAAGTGGATCCCGAACGTGCCGAAGTTGCGCGCCAGAAACGGCACATTATCCTGGTAACTATAGCGCGCGAACGCCTCCACGTCGGGAATGTACTGGCGCTTCGCCAGCCGTATTGCAGCTTCGGCCTTGGCAATTTCCGACTGCGCCTCGGCAATCTCTGGATGCGATGCAATCGCCACCCGCAAGCATTCCTCCCGCTCGCACCCGGCCTCCACTTTCGGAACATTGGCATCGAGTGTCAGCGCCGTCGTTAGCGGCAAGCCCACCAGGTCATTCAGCTGCATGTTCAAGTCCGAGAGCTGCAGCTCCGTGGTCAGCAGGTCCTGCCTGGCCTCGAGAAGCTGCGCCCGCGTCTCGATCGACTCTTCCTCCAGCGAACTGCCGTATTTCACCTGCTGCGTTCGCTCTTTGTTCAAATCGTCGGTGGCTTGTATTTTGGCTTTAGCGGCCTCGCGGTGCGCCTGCGCGATCAAAATACGGTAGTAGATCTGGTGTACTTTCAACGCCACGGTGTTTTCCGTTTGCTGTGCCTTATCGCGTGACGCCGAAAGGTCGGCGGCCGCCACATCGTTCGCGGATTTAACTTTGAAAAGTTCGGAAAGCGGCTGCGTTACCTGGGTGCCGCTGACTACCAGAGTTTTTCCTCCCTGATTCAGAATGTCCGTGCGGCTGGGCAGCGGCGTTCCCCCTACCTCGCCGATGCTTCCTGCAGGAATACCAATGAATTGCGTGTCCGTCACTTCGGCCACGCTGCTATCGTTGCGCAAGACGGGGAAGTAGCCGCTGCGCGTGAGCTGCCGCGCATGTTCTTTTTCCTCCACCTGATAGCGGCTGATGCGCACCAGGTGATTGTGCTTCAGCGCGAGTTGTACAGCTTCGTTCAGGGTGATGTGACGCGCCTCCCCGGCAGGAGTTTCCGGCGTTGTGCCTTTTTGCAAAGTCTGTTCCTGCGCAATGGTAGCTCCCGACAGCGTCATCGCCGTCAGCGCACCCAAAAGCGCGGAGCGTAAGTAAGTCAGTTGTTTCATGCGTATGTCCTTTGCGCAGCGTCCGCGTCCTCTTCCGGGAAGCTCAGCTCGCCATAGTGCAGCGGTGATTTCTTCAACAGTGCCATCAGCAAAAGCGCGGCCACGCAGGCCCACGCGATCAAGTGAAATCCATCAATAAATGTCAGCGCATAAGCCTGCAGACGCACGCGCCCATTCAGCAGTCCCACTGCCCGCCCGGTCGCTGCCGCCACGCCCGGAGATTTCCCGTAGAGCCCCGCTGTCATCTGTCGAATCGCCGTGTCGGTCGTACCTTGGCCCTCCTGCACGTGCAACCCCAGCAGATTCGAATGCACGCGTTCACGCACCGCGATGAAATGGGTCATGAACGCCACGCCAATCTGCCCGCCGAGTAGCCGAATAACGTGGAAAAAAGCTGAAAACGTCAGGGCATCTTGCGGTTTGGTAAGCCCGCCGCTGAAGATCGCTTGCAACACAATGGTGGCGACCAATCCAATAAACGCGAAAGATTGCCCCACGCCCATCAGCAATTCCGAGCGGTAGTAATCCGGCGCCGACCACGCGGTCGTGTACTGCGCGTTCAGCAGCGCCGCCGCGGCCATGCACGTGAATCCCGCCGCCATCAGTAGCCGCGAATCAAGCCCGTAAAGCAACAGCAGCGCGGCAATCACCGCAATCACCAATTGCGGTGCGCCGGTCCACACCACCGCCGGTGCGATCTGGTCCGCCTCAAAGCCGTGCACCGCCAGCGACTGCGGCACCAGGATGATCGTAGCCAACAGGCAAAATCGAAACAGAATCAACGAGAAGCCCAACACTTGTGTATTCCACAAACGCAGGTAGGGAAGATCCACCAGCGGATTGGGGCTCCGCAATCGCCGTATCAGCGAACCCAGCAGAAAAACCATCGCGCTAAAGAACAGCGCATTAAATAATCCCGAACGCCACCAGTCCAGCCGCTGCCCCTGGTCGAGAGCTGCGAACAGCAACGCAAATCCCGCGCTAGCATACAGAAAACCCGCAAAGCTCGGCGGCGGCGCGGGTTTTCTCGGCGCGGGCGGCGGCACGCCGCGGTAAATGCAAAACGCCATCACCGGCGTCAACACCGCCGGCGCCCAGAACATCCAATGGTACGAAAGATGGTCCCGGCACCAGCCATACAGCGACGGCGCAAGATTCACCGCTCCGTCCACCGAACTCGCGTATAGCGCCAACGTGAACGGCAAAAATCGCGGCGGAATATTTTTCAGCGCAAAAGTTAGCGTCAACGGATAAAACGTACCCGAAGTTAGTCCCGCGAGCGCCAGCGCGGTCAGCAACAAGCTATAGTTGTGAATCAGCGGCAAAAACGCGCACACCGCCGTAAAAGCAGTGGCCGCCAGCAGCAAGACTTTTCGCGCCCCCAGCAGCCCGCCCAAGTACACCGTGAACGGTCCGATGAACATCAGCGCCACGTTAAACGCGCTGCCGATCCACGCCCCGTCATCAACCCCGATGCCCAGCGCGCCTTTCAGGTCCGCGGTCCCCAGCGTAAGCAGCCGCCCAGTGAGCGTCACGATCCCCGCGCCCATCACCACGCCCAAAATTCCCACCCACGGGCTCTGCGAAAGCTCGACGGGCAGAGCCCCGGCAATCGCTCGGGCGATTTGTCCTTTGGATGGTGGTGGGTGTAGCGCGGCGGTTTGCGAAGCCATCGGTCAGCGCTCGCTTAGTGCGACGTGCGCACGGTCGCTACCACGGAAAGCCCTGGGCGCAATTTCGCCGCTTCCGAAGCGTCCTCCAGAGAAATTTTCACTGGGATCCTCTGTACCACTTTAGTGAAATTCCCCGTGGCATTGTCCGGTGGCAACAGAGTGAATTGCGAACCGCTGGCCGGCGCGATCTCCATTACTTTCCCCCGGAACGTTTGCCCGGGGTACTCATCAATACGAATTTCCGCCGTGTCGCCGACCTTCACGTGCGTCAGTTGCGTCTCGCGATAGTTGGCTTGTACCCATTTCGTCTCCGCGACAAAGGTCAGCACCTGCGTCCCCGGTGACACCAGTTGACCCGCGCGCACTTGCCTCTCTCCGACCGTGCCGTCCGCTGGCGCGTGAATCTTCGTATAGCCAAGATTAATTCGCGCCGCCGTCAACGCCGCTTCTTTTGCATGTAGATCCGCCACCAACTGCTGGTCCTGAGATTCCAGCACCGCCTTGCTGCGCCGCTCTGTCTCGACGCCAATCTCGCTGCTGCGCAACCCCGTCTTTGCTTGCGCCAGGTCCGCCTCTCGACTCGCCTCTTGCGCTGCGGAGCGCTCTTGGTCGGCCACCGCCACCTCAACCCTCTGCTGGGTGGCAGAGTGCGTGGCAAAAAGCGCCTCTTGCCGCGTGCGCTCCTCGCTCGTCCGCACCAAATCGGCATGCACCGAGTTGATTCCGGCTTCTGCGGCGGCAATCTGCGATTTCGCCTGTTCTACTCCCGCCTGCGCCTTGTCAATTTTTGCATCTTCGAGCTCGCGCTGCCGGCGATTATTTTCGATCGTCGCGCGCGCCGCCTCCACTGCCGCGGTCGCCTGCGCCACTTGCGCTTGATAGTCGTCGTCCTCAAGCTGCACCAGCAAATCTCCGGCGCGAACTCTCTGGTAGTCCGAAACCTTCACCTCTTTCACAATTCCCGGAACTTTGGTGCTCAGCGGCGTAAGGTCGCCGCGCACGTACGCATCGTCCGTCACCTGCTCAGCGTGTCCGCCTTCCCAGGCGTTCCAGTCGCGCGTAACCGTAATGATCACCGCCGCCGCCAGCAGCAACACAATCAGCGGCGTCACATATTTGAGCCACGGCCACCTTGGCGAAGGTGGCGCCGCAGCGTGTTCGCCCGCAGACCCGGTTCCAGACGTCGCGCTAACCGACGCCGCCGGATGGCCAGGGTTCGCCGACGGCGACGGCGCAGAAGCAGCACTCATAGATAAATCTCCTCGTAAACACAGCGCCAGCATACTACCAGGGCTTCGTAACGCGAGTATGGTCGATCTATGGCAGGTACTCGCCAAGACCGCTCGTTTTTCGCGTGCAACATTCTAACTCATGTGCTTCATTCCATTATAAGTTACAGGCAAGCCGCCCACCATCGAGCAAGCGACGCTTCAGGGCCGCGCATCCTTCAACCTCCAAGACGCAGCTCGGCGACCTACCTTATCAATGCAGACCGAACTCTATCTTCTAGATGCAACTCGACGGGCAGGAAGCCTGGGTAAAAATGGTTGGTTTTGGTGCAGGATGGCACATCTTCAACACGGGGAAGAACTTCCCGTTTGACCCTACGTTTGACCTAACGTTTTTGCGCACTGCGTAAGCGTGCGTCGCCGTTCGTAGGTACTTCCCGGCTTCAGCGGCGGACAGTGACCGCTAGAAACGAATCCCGCCAAGCAGGTAGAGGATCACCACAATGAGCAAAACCGTGCCCAAGATCCCCATCCCGCCACCCGTCCCCCACCTCGAATAGCCGTAATATCCGCCACCACCGCCAAACAACAGCACCAGCACAATGATCAGCAGTAACATCGCAAGTCTCCCTTAACCGTCGTGCTCTGGTTCCATTTAGCGCGTGCTTTTCCGTCGCTTCACGCCCCAACGCGTAAGGAACTGGCCCGCAAAGACCTGCACGCAAATACCCAGCGTGCACGCAACACCGCGAAATCGTCCGTCCGTAGAATTGCGGGCCGATTGCCAAGCCGATTACAAAAGCTCCCCTAAAGCCCATTCCCTAAAGAATGTTGACCGAAATATGAATCCCCGGATGCACCACGTCGTACATGTAGTAACCGCCGTCTTCGTAAACCACGTAAACGTCGTCCGTGTAATACCAACCCACGGGCCACGGGTCGATGAACCCGAACGAATATCCGCCGTAAGCAAAGCGGTGATTGTTGTAGTCGCCTTGGTTCACGTGGAAGTGATGTCCGCTGCCAAAGCTGGCGCTGTAATGCGCTTCAGAAATTTTGCCATGCGCCCCGCCGCCGGAGTTTTCACTGTTATTCTTGGCCTGCTGTTGTTTTTCAGCCGGCTTTTCCTCCTGCTTCCCGGCCTTTGCTTCGGGCCTAACTTCTGCTTTGGCCTCCGGTTTGGCCTCCGGCTTACCCTCTTCCTGCTTCTTAGCTTCCGGCTTTCCTTCTTCCTGCTTCTTAGCTTCCGGCTTAGCCTCCGCCTTGCCTTCGGGCTTAGCCTCGGGCTTCGCATCCCCTTCGGG
>JBEKVU010000055.1:0-13795 GCA_049513775.1 Candidatus Acidiferrum sp. | reverse complement strand
CGTATGGTTTCCTTATAAAAATCGACGATCTGGTCGGGCGTCTTGCCGTAGGAAATTACGGGCACGTTGATGGCAAGAACATGGCGGGTGTCCAAGCCGGTTTGCGCGGCTTGCAGAGCGACGAGCGTTTTGAGGAGGGCTCCGGCGCCAGCGAGCAAAATGAAAGACGCGGCGATTTGCGTCACGGTGAACAAGCGCAGACGGCGGCTGGTGCTGCCGGTGATGCGTACGCTGCCGTTGGAAAGAGAAAGACCTTTGCGAGTGTCCGCGGACGGCAAACGCGGGATGTACGCGAGCAACACGGCAGCAAAAATCGCGAGCACGGCGCCGACCCAGAGCAGGGTGGAATCGACGCGCAGGTCCAGCGCGCGGACCGAGAAACGCGCGGCGTAGCGGGCCAGGACGGCCACAATGGGCCACGCGCTGAGCACACCGAGCGCGGCTCCGGCGCCACAAAGCAAGAGACTCTCCGCGAGCAAGGTGCGGCGTATGGCCGCGGTGGTGGCGCCGAGCGCTGCGCGGATAGCGAGTTCGCCTTCGCGGCGCACGGTGCGCGAGAGGACCAGATTGGCAACATTGGAGCACGCAATGATGAATACCAGCCCGGACGCAACCAGGAGCACGATCAACACGGTTCGGGCGCCCGAAGTGACCTGATCGCGCAGCATCGTGGCATTGATCTGAAAGTCCGCTTGCTTGCCGTAGGCTTCGGGATGGTCTTTCATCATCGCCGCGTGTACGGAGCGGAGTTCGGCGCGGGCCGAATCGAGCGTGGCGCCGGGAGCGAGGCGGCCAAATAGATCCGTCATGCGATGGACGCGGCCGGTAACCATGGTGGCGGAAAGGTGATGCGGGCTGGTCACGACGTTGGCAATGATTTCTGTTTCGGCGGGATACGGCACGGAGGGTTCGAGGACGCCGACGATCGTCGCGGTGCGGGTATCGAGGCGAACGACCTTGCCGATTACCGAAGGGTCACTCTTACAGACGGTGGTCCAGAAACGGTAGGTGAGAACCGCGGCGCCGGCGGCGTTGGGGCCGTCGTCGCCATCATTGAGCAGCCGGCCGAGGATTGGGCGCAGGCCCATGACGTCGAAGTACGAGCCGCCGACCACGCCAGCGCGGACTTCGCGCGGCTCGCCCAAGCCGATCATGGAGAAGCCGATGGTCGAAAAGTCGCCGAACGCGTTTATGGATTTAATGCTGGCTTTGAGATCGCGAATTTCCGGGACGGAGAAAGCGGCGTTTTCCGCGCCGATGCCGAGGGCGCTTTGGCGGATGTAGACGAGGCGGTCTTCGTCGCGATTCACGAGGGGGCGCAAAAGGACGCCGCGGACCACGCTGAAGATGGCGGCGTTGGCGCCGATGCCGAGGGCCAGCGTGAGGATTACGGTGACGGCCAGGCCTTTGGCGTGCGACAGGGAGCGCAAGGCGAGTCGCAGGTCGTGGGTGAGGAAATTGGAAATTGTGTTCATGCTGCTGCTACCTCATGAAATTTATAACGCAGGGAGCCGGGGTCTTGTTTCGGAATGATGCCCCTGATTTGTGACTCGCAGCAACTGAATTTATGGGCGGCCCGGTTTCCTTCATGATGCCTCTGACGGGGGCGGGCGGCGTTTGTAAGCCGCTTGTTTTGCGCGTAAAATCTACCCTATTCCATGGCCTCACCTTTTAATATCGTTTCTAACCCCGCTATGCCGATGCCCGCACCGGGGGCTCACCCTCGGCCGGATTGGCTGCGCGTGAAATTCTTTGGCGGGGACCGCTACCAGGAACTCAAGCGCACCATGCGCACGCTGGATTTGCACACGGTCTGCGAGAGCGCCCGCTGCCCCAACATGGGCGAATGCTGGGAACACGGCACCGCTACCTTTATGATTTTGGGAGACATTTGCACGCGCGCCTGCGGCTTTTGCGCCGTGCCAAGCGGCAAGCCTCTAGGCCCTCCGGACGAGGACGAGCCTTTGCGCGTGGCCGAAGCGGTGGCGCGGATGAAACTGCGCTACGCCGTGGTAACCAGCGTGAATCGCGACGATCAGCCCGATGGCGGCGCCCAGATTTTTGCGCGGACGATTGAGGAGATTCGGCAGCGCGTTCCGGGATGCAAGGTGGAAGTGTTGATTCCGGACTTTCGCGGAAATTGGGACGCGCTCAATTTGGTGCTGGCTACGCGCCCGGACGTGCTGAATCACAATACGGAAACGGTGCCGCGGCTGTATCGGCAGGTGCGCAAAGGCGCGGTGTACGAGCGCTCTCTGGAATTGCTGCGACGCTCTAAGGAAGCGCACCCGGAAGTGCCGACGAAAACCGGTCTAATGCTGGGCTTGGGCGAAGAAACTGCGGAAGTTTTGTCCACGATGCAGGATTTGGCGGCCCAAGGGACGAACATTTTGACGCTCGGACAGTACTTGCAGCCTACGCGTGAGCATTTGCCGATTGTGCGTTACGTGCATCCGGATGAATTTGCCGAATATAAGGTGCGCGGCGAAGCCATGGGCTTCAGCCACGTCGAAGCTGGGCCGCTCGTGCGCTCCTCCTACCACGCTTTTGAACAGACGGAGTCCGCCACGCGGGCGTGACAGGCGTCGAGCTCCGCTACAAAAAAACCTGACGACAGAAAATCTTACTTCGCCGCTGCTGTGGACCAGTCCGTGAAGGGAACGGCGCGACCACCACGGATTACCGTGCGCACTACCTGATCAAAGCCTTTGTGATCCCGGGGACCGTAATCCAGCTTGAGTTGCGGACCAAGCCCCAGATCGAGTTCGTGAATCGACTCGATGCCGTGGATCAAACCTTCCCGCGTTAGCTCTTTGCCCGCGCGCTTTAAGCCTTCCACAAGCACCATCGCGTCGACGAATCCCTCGAAGCTGACAAAGTTTGGCTGTACGCCAGGAGAAAATTTTTGCAGCGCGCCGCGATACTGCTGCACGGCTTTGAAGTCCGTCAAATAGTAAGGCGGCACGACTTGCGTAATAACCACGCCCTCGGCGTCGCTGCCCGCTTCGAGAATCAATTCGTCCGTACCTACGAAGGACACGGTGGAAAAAAGTGGCTTCCAGCCTTTGGCGTGCGCCTGCTTCAGAATCGGCGCCACGGTGTTGGAAGGGCCGACGACAATCACGGCGTCGGGATTCGCCGCGCGCACAGTGTCAATCGCCGCACCCACCTGTGCCGTCTGGCGTACGTAGGATGCGATGGCGAGGGGTTCGGATCCGTGCGCTTGCAGTGCGGCTTTGACACCCTCAAGCACGGCTGTGCCGAAGGAGTCGTCGGGATAGATCACGGCGATTTTGCGATAGCCGAGGGCGTTCCAGAGGCCGTCAATCTGTTCGCGCGTTTCGTCGAAATACGATGCGCGCACGTTGATCACCCAATGCCGCAGCGGCTGGTACAACGTTTGCGCTCCCGTGAAGAGCCCTACCAGGGGGATTTTGTTGCTCTCCGCCATCGGGATGTACTTCACCGCGGTGGGTGTGCCCACGAAAAATCCCATCGCAAACACTTTATCGCTTAACAATTTGTTGAAGCAGGTTTCCGCCTTGCTCGGATCGTAGCTGTCATCGCTGGCGACCAGGCGCAGTTTGCGCCCGTTTATGCCGCCCTCTTCGTTGATCAATTCAAAGTAGGTTTTGGCGCCGGAGACCGTTTCTGTGCCCAGAAATTTCGAGGGCCCTTCAAGAGCCGAGCAGGATCCGATCAATATTTCTTTCTCGGTGACGCCGGGCGTGGCTTGGGCTTGCGCCGAGGGGATTGTTGCCGCCAGTCCCAGTAAAAATAACGCCGATAGCCTAAGTGTTTTCTTCGACATAGACTCTCCCAAGTCCGGCCATTTCGGCTCGAAAGGCACGAATGTCCGGTAAACAACCTGTCCCGTGAGCCCATGAATGGTGCTTGGATGAAATGATACTGAACGGCTGGCGCCGGGAGGCGTACTTAAATTGCGAAATGAGCGAGGGATGGAGCGAATCGAGTAATCGCGAGAATGACACAAAACTAGGGTCGTTGCGCGGAACCTAGGCGGCGGTGACACTTCTCAACGACACCCCGGCGCCCGATCGGCGCCAAGGAGCGTGTTTCGCACGGTGACTTAAGAGGAAAACTTCCCGGGGGAGTTTAGACTTTAATCCTAGGCGGCTGCAGCGGCCGCAGCGGCGGCCTTCTTCGCGGCTTTGGCAACCGTCGAAGCCTTGCGACGGCGCTTGGTCTTGGGCGGCGTGGCCGGCGCTTCGCCAATGAGTTCCGCGGTCATAATGGCGGTAACAAAGAGCTTTGGCCCGTGATCATCGAAATCCACGGCCGTTCGTTCCTGGTCCGACGCGGTTACGATTCCGAGACCATATACCTCGTGCTTGATGGTCTGCCCCTCTTGCATCGTCTGCACAGTTTCCTCCTTGGTCGATTCTCTTGCCGAGTAAAATTTTGATTCGATCGTTTTGGAAGGCGGGTTAATTTGCTTACGCCGCCGATTGCCTGGCGGGCCCGCGTGGAGCGGGCCCTATCCAGGTCGATCCAGCTTAGATTCCGGTTACGTTTTCCGCTTGCAATCCCTTAGGGCCTTTTTTCACTTCAAATTCAACGGCCTGGCCTTCGTTCAGCGATTTGTAACCCTCCATAGCAATCGCCGAAAAGTGCACGAATACGTCTTCGCCGGTCTGGCGTTGAATAAAGCCAAAACCCTTCGACGCGTTAAACCACTTCACTGTTCCTTGTTCCTTCACGTTACAACCTCGAGTTGAATTGCTTTGCCGCCCTGCATTGTTTCCTGAAGATCTTTCGGTATTGTCCGCGAGGCGGTCAACATCTCGATCCTGCAGGTTCCGTCACTGCCTGTCGCCGGAAAAGCTCGGGAGTGAGCCTGAACTCCGAGCTCTTTGCACCAGCAAAAGGTAATACAAGAGCAACAAACGCTATGAAAAATAGTACTATAAAACCAGGGTTTTGTCCACGCTAAAGGCTGACCCGTACCGTAAGCTTAGGGTACGACAAGTAATTGATTATAAATAGTTTAAGTCGGAATGATAGGCGGTCAACATCCATGTTACCGACCCGGTAGCTGTTACTCGATGGGCTCGGGCTCGAGCGTCGGCGCGGCCTCGCCTACGCCCTTCTTTTCCCAGTACTTACGTACCCAGGCTTCCCAACTCTTGCCCGCCGCGGTGTCCCGGCCGGTGAACGCCAGTGCCGCTATATCGGCATAGGCGATCTTCTGCCGCGCGCCACCATTGCTCGGCATCACGCGCACAAAGCTGTTCTGCAGTGTAGCGCCCGTGGTGCGATCAAATATATATCCTTCGATGGCGCGCGCGTCCTTGCAGGTGATGGTCACGTCGCCACGATAGTCGAACGCCGTCTCAAGTGCTTTACGCACGTCTTCGTCGGAGGCCAAATCCGGCACCCAGCCCTGCACCGCGGCGTGAGCAAATCCCGGAGATACTTCCAGGTTCTCTGGATCCACCGCGGTGTTGGCCCCGGCCTGTCCATGACGCTCTGCGTGGCTCGGCGCGCTCATGCGTGGGTCTCTTCCATCCGCGCTCCGCCGGCGGCCACGGTACTCTCTTGAATCTGAATCAGCGGATTGTAGGAGTGCACCGGCTTGGCCGGCTCGTTCAGCATCAAAAGCGCTTCAGGATCGTCATAAGTGCCGGCAAACATCGACTTTACCGTGGTCCACAAACCGCCGATTCCGCTGAACGTGTAGTCCACGGCGGACGCTTCATAACCGCTGTGTACCATGCAGTTCGCGCACTTGGCATTGCCAGATTCCGTGCCGTAATTTTGCCATGCGGTGGTCTCGAGTAGTTCCTTGAAGGTATCCGCGTAACCGTCCTGTAGCAGGTAGCAGGGCTTTTGCCAGCCAAAAATGTTGTAGGTCGGCATGCCCCAAGGCGTGCATTTGTAGTTCTGTTTGCCCATCAAAAATTCCAGAAACAGCGGCGACTGGTTGAACTGCCAGCTCTTCTTGCGATTCGCCAGAATCGCGCGGAACAGCCGGCGAATCCGCGCACGGCCCAGAAAGTGCTTTTGATCCGGCGCTTTATCATAGGAATAACCCGGCGAAAGCATCATGCCTTCAACGCCCAAATCCATCATCTCGTCAAAAAACGCGCGCACGCTCTTGGGGTCGGCGCCGTCAAACAAGGTCGTATTGGTAGTGACGCGAAACCCGCGCTTCACGGCCTCACGAATACCGTCGATGGCCAAATCGTAACCGCCCTCGCGACAAACGGAGAAATCGTGGTGCTCTTTCTGGCCATCCATGTGGACAGAAAACGTCAAATATTTGCTGGGCTTGAACAGGTGCAGCTTTTCTTTGAGCAGCAGCGCATTGGTGCAGAGATAGATGTATTTCTTCCGCGCTACCAAACCTTCCACAATCTTGTCGATCTGCGAGTGCATCAGTGGCTCGCCGCCGGGAATGGAAACCATAGGCGTACCGCACTCGTCCACCGCCCTAAAGCACTGCTCCGGGGTCAGTTCCTGCTTCAGAATGTGCGCCGGATACTGAATTTTGCCGCAACCCGCGCAAGCCAGGTTGCAGCGAAACAGCGGCTCGAGCATCAGCACGAAGGGATAACGCTTGCGCCCCATAAGCTTCTGCTTCAGCACATAGGTCGCAACCGTAAACGCCTGAGAAATCGGTACCGGCATCCGCTATTCCTGTAAATCTTCAGATTTGCGCTGAGCAGTGACACCTGTCCCTGCGCACCTTTCTATTGTAACCGAATTCGGAAAAACCGCGGGCACGAGGTTGTGGCGACTTACGCGGGAGGGTTCGGGATTGGTTAGCGTCCTGTCAGACTCCTATTGACATTCTATAGGTACCCCGCTATCTTCCTACAGACCATCGATAGGAGAACTTGCTTGCCCGAACCCACCACCCTGCTGCAAGGCACCCTCGACATGCTCATTCTCAAATCACTGGTCGCCGGTGAAATGCACGGCCTCGGCGTCTCCCGCAGAATTCAGCAAATTACCTGCGGCACCTTCGCGGTGAAGCCCGGCTCGCTGTTTCCCTGTCTGCACCGCATGGAGGAAGAAGGCTGGATCTCCTCGTTCTGGGGCGATTCGGAAAACAACCGCCGCGCAAAATTCTATCGCCTCACCAAAGCCGGGCAAAAACAGCTGGAAGCCGAAACCAAGCGCTGGACCCGCATCTCGCTGGCCATCGCGCAAGCTCTCGAAGCTTCATAGGAGTCCGCCGTCGTGCCGCTCGCCGCGAAAACCAAGAGTTTCCTGCGCAATCTCTTCCGATTTCATCGCACCGAGGCCGACCTCGACGACGAAGTCCGCGCACACCTTGCCCTGCTGACCGACGAAAATCTCCGTGCCGGCATGCCCCCGATAGAAGCGCAACGCGCCGCGCGCATGGCACTCGGCGGCATCGAACAAGTGAAAGAAGCGGTCCGCCAACAGCGCTTCGGCCATTGGCTCCACTCCGTCCTCTCTGATTGCCGCTACGGCCTGCGTCAATTGCGCAAGAGCCCGGGTTTTACCGCCGTCGCAATCAGCACCTTGGCTCTCGGCATCGGGGCCAACACGGCAATATTCAGTGTCATTGACGCCGTTATCCTCCGGCCTCTGCCGTTTCGCGATCCTAGCCGCTTGGTCGCCGTTCTGTCCGTGGATATTCGAGACGCGACAGGTGGCGGCGAAATCTCGTACCCGGCCTTCTTGGACTGGCAATCGCAAACTCACTCCTTTGAAGCCATGTCCGTCTCAAACAACAGCAGCTTCACCTACACGGGCGGCGAACAACCGGAAAGCGTTCGCGGCGCGATCGTCTCGTCCAATTTATTTTCCTTGTTGGGCGTCCCACCGGTGCTTGGCAGAGCGTTTACCGCAAATGAAGAGCATCCCGGCACCGAGGACTTCGCGGTCATCCTTAGCTATGAGTTTTGGCAGAGCCATTTCGGCGGCGACCCCGCTGTCCTCGGCCGCGTGCTCACCCTCGACGACCTGAAGTACACCGTCGGCGGCGTCATGCCGGCGCACTTTCAGTATCCCGTCGAGACAGATCCCGTTGAACTCTGGATCACCATCGTCCATGACCTGCGCGGCAAGTCCGCGATGGCTTCGCAGCGTGGCGTCTCCTATCTGCAGGTCATTGCGCGTCTTAAACCCGGCGTGGCCATTCCCGAGGCGCGTTCCGACGTTCTCAGCGTTCAGGAACAACTCAATCGTCAGTATCCGGAAAATCGCCCGCGCGGCGTCGTCATCCGCTCGGAAGCCGATCAGGTCGCCGGCAAGATGCGTTCGGGGTTGCTCTTGCTGCTCGCGGCCGTCGCATTTGTGCTACTCATTGCGTGCGCCAACGTGGCTAGCCTGCTGCTCGCCCGCGCCACGGTGCGCCAACAGGAATTCACTGTGCGCACTGCCTTGGGCGCCAGCCGCGGGACGATCATCCGGCAACTCCTTGCCGAAAGCCTGCTCCTGGCTATTTTCGGCGGCGCCTCCGGACTCTTGGTGGCGCGCTGGGCCACCGGCGCGCTCATCTCCTTCGCGCCTGAGGGCTTGACCCGCACTTCCGAGATCGCGCTGGATTTTCGCGTGCTGGCCTTCACATTCCTTGTCGCGGTGGTCACCGCCCTTTTTTTCGGATTGGCGCCGGCGGTTCAAGCCTCCCATCCGAGCCTCAATCAAATTTTGGCGGAGAGCGGACGCGCCTCGAGCAAAGGGCCGAGTGGCGTCCGGCTGCGCAGCGCTCTGGTGATCACTCAACTGGCCATCGCCTTCGTGCTGCTCATTGGCGCCGGGCTCTTATTGCGCAGCTTTCATCGTTTGCTGCACGTCGACCCCGGGTTCCGCGCCGACCATGTCCTCACGTTTCTCTTGGACGTGCCCTCGCATCGCCACCCCGGTGCCCAGCGCCCCGCTTTTGTTCGCGAACTCTTGCAATCCACGCGGGCGCTTCCCGGTGTGACCTCCGCCAGCGCGGTCTTTGGCCTGCCTTTGAGTGCTGGCGAAGCTGTTTTTACTGCGCTGGAAGTCGCTGGCCATCCCGTTCCGCCGTCCGAGCGTCCGCGCATAGCCTTTCGCCTCATCGAGTCGCAATACTTTCGCACCATGGGCATTCGACTGCTGGAGGGTCGCGCCTTTACCGCCGAGGATGAGCAGGGCGGGCCGGCACTGGCCATCGTGAATGAAACCCTGGCACGACGATCGTTCCCGGGGGAAAATCCGCTGGGTCGCCGCATCAAGCCCGGCATCGCCTTCGGCGAAAGCGATGACGCTCTCATGCGCGAGATCGTGGGCGTGGTTGCTGACGTAAAATCGCGCGGCATCGGTGATCCGCCGCTACCCGAACTTTATGCTCCCGTGACTCCGGTGGACTTTATCGGCGAGATGACCATCGTTGTGCGCACCGCAACCGATCCCGTATCGCTCCTGCCCGCCATCCGTTCACTCGTCGCTTCGTTAGACAAAGATTTGCCTGTGCGCAAAGTAAAAACGCTCGATCAGTACGTGAGCGGTTCGATCTCCGCACCGCGATTTGAAGCTGTATTGCTTGGCGCCTTCGCGGCTTTGGCCTTTGGGTTGACCGCCATCGGCCTGTACGGGGTGATCTCCTACTCGGTTGCGCAGCGGACCCGCGAAGTAGGCATTCGCGTAGTGCTCGGCGCGCAACCTGCCGTTATCTCGGGCATGGTGTTGCGCCAGGGCGCATTGCTGGCCCTGCTCGGCGTCGGCCTCGGACTGGCAGCCTCGCTCTTCGCGGTGCGGCTCATACGCGGTCTTTTGTACGACATCGCGCCGACCGACCCGCTTACCTTTGTCACCGTGCCGCTGCTGCTGATTGCCGTGTCGTTGCTGGCCAGTTATATCCCGGCGCGCCGCGCCACGCGGGTCGATCCCATGGCCGCGCTGCGCTGCGAATGATTCGTAATCCGTTTTTCCGTGCGCAAGCTTTCCAGAACGTCTTAGTGAGGTCTTTCGATGCCTTTCCTGACCAAAGTCCGCAGCCTGCTAAGAAATACCTTTACTCCACACCGCGGTGACTCCGACCTCGACGACGAGCTGTGCGCCCACATCGCCATGCTCACTGAAGAAAACATTCGTTCCGGCATGTCCGAGGGCGAAGCCCTGCGCAGTGCACAACTCGAACTCGGTGGCCTCGAGCAAGTCAAAGAAGCCGTTCGCCAGCGAAGACTCGGGAATTGGCTTCAGTCCGTACTTTCCGATCTCCGCTACGCCGCCCGCCAGCTCCGCAAAAATCCCGGCTTCACCACCGTCGCCATCCTCACCCTCGCCTTAGGCATCGGCGCGAATACCACCATCTTTCAATTGCTGGATGCCGTCCGCCTCCGCACGCTCCCCGTCAAAGCTCCGCAACAATTAGCCACCGTTGACTTCATCAACCACAGCAAGTGCTGTCCGGGCGACACCTACTCGACCCGCGCCCGATTCTCTAGCGGCCTCTGGAATCGGATACACGAACAGCAGCAGGCATTTTCCAAAATCGCGGCCTGGTCCGCCATGCGCCACGACCTCGGCCAAGGCGGCGAAGCTCGTTACGCGGACGTTCTTTTCGTCAGTGGAGATTTTTTTGATGTGCTGCGCGTCGCTCCAGTGCTCGGTCACTTGATTTCGCCGGACGATGATCAACGAGGCTGCGGCGCACAGGCCGCGGTGCTGAGTTATAGCTTTTGGCAGAGCGAATACGGAGCGCGCACCGCTGTACTCGACGATAAAATCTCGCTGAACAATCATTCCTTCAAGATCATCGGTGTATCTCAGCCCGGTTTCTTCGGTCTGGAAGTCGGCCAGAAATTCGACGTTGCGATCCCCCTGTGCAGCCAGCCTGTTTTCGCCTCCAAAATGCCCTTGATGGATATTCCCGACGCCTGGTGGCTCAACATCGTCGGCCGCCTTCAACCAGGCTGGACCGTCGAGCGCGCTTCGGCACAATTGGCTGCCATCTCTCCGGGGGTTTTCGCGGCGACACTGCCGCCAAGATACGACACCCTTGCCAGGAAAGACTATCTCGCGGCGCGCTTGGTTGCCCGGCCTGCGGGTACCGGCGTTTCCAGCTTGCGCATGACCTACCAGGATCCCTTGTGGTTATTGCTCGCGCTCTCCGGACTTGTCCTGTTGATCGCCTGCGCGAATCTTGCCAACCTGATGCTGGCGCGCGCCAGCATCCGCCAGCGAGAGATGGCTCTCCGCCTGACGCTTGGCGCCTCCCGTACTCGCCTGGTTCGCCAACTGCTCGCAGAGAGTCTCCTGCTCGCTTCGCTGGGAACCCTCGCCGGTGCGGTTTTGGCCCTCGTTCTAAGCCCCGCGCTGGTGGCGTTTCTCAGCACGCAGCGCGACCGCGTTTTTATCGAACTTTCTCCGGATTGGCGCGTCCTGGGTTTCGCCGCGACGTTGGCGGTGCTCACCTGCTTATTGTTTGGATTGCTTCCCGCGCTTCAATCTTCGCGCGCCGAGCTGGGCTTGGTCTTGAAGTCCGGGGGTCGCGTGAGCACCTCCGGGCGGGAGCGATATTTATTGCGCCGCGTGTTGGTTGTTTCACAAATCGCTTTTTCGCTCGTGCTCTTGGTCGGCGCCTTCTTGTTCCTGCGCACCTTCCACAATTTGATCACCCTCGATACCGGATTCCAGCAAGACCACCTCCTGGTTGCCGAGTTTGATTTCACGCCTCTCAAATTGTCCGAGCAAAGTCAGATGGCCTTCCGGAGGGAATTACTGGCACGCATGCGCATGCTTCCCACGGTGAGTTCCGCGGCCGCGGCGTTGATCGTACCCATGACTTATCGCGGGTGGGACAACAACATCGATATTCCCGACGGCCCGCAGCGCGTCGACACCAACTTCAATCGCGTTACCTCCGGCTATTTTGCAACCATGCAGACACCGCTGCTGGCCGGCCGTGATTTCAACGATACGGACACGCCCACTTCTCCGCGCGTTGCCATCGTCAACGAAATCTTCGCGCGCAAATTCTTTGGCGGCGCCAACGCGCTGGGAAGAGTCTTTTACGAAACGGAAAATCCCCACCAGCCGTATCAGGTCATCGGCCTAGTAAGAAATGCAAAATATCTGGACCTGCGCGAAGAACCCGCCCCCATCGCCTTCCTCTCGTTTACGCAGGAAAATGGTCCGGACCAGGCCGCCACGATCATGATTCGCTCGGACGCGCAACTCCTCCCGCTGGTCTCTTCGATCAAACACGAAGCTGCGGAACTCAATCCAGCCATGACCCTGAACTTTACAGCGTTGCGGACGCAAATCCGCGAAGGCTTGCTCCGCGAACGCCTGATGGCCACACTCTCCGGTTTTTTCGGCGCTCTGGCGACGATCTTAGCCATGGTCGGACTCTACGGCGTGATTTCCTACATGGTCATCCGGCGCACAAATGAAATCGGCGTGCGCGTGGCCCTGGGCGCCAATCGTCGGAATATTCTCGGCATGATTTTGCGCGAAGCTGCGGTCCCGGTAGGTATCGGCCTGGCCGCGGGCGCGGCGTTAGCTCTGGCCGCCGGAACCGCCGCCTCCTCGCTGCTCTACGGTTTGAGCCCACAGGACCCGCTAACGCTATGCGCCGCGATGGCCGGCCTCGCGGCCGTAGCCTTGTTCGCCAGCCTGCTCCCGGCACGCCGCGCCGCCGCCATGCATCCCATGGCCGCCCTCCGCGAAGAATGATCCGTAACTCGTTTTTCTGCCCGCCACCAAGATTGCTCATCGCTTTGCGCTCTGTGCCAAACCGTGCAACTGGTTATGTGTTGCGCGCGGACCCGGTACAGGATCGTATGCCCCATCCCTTCACACGACGAACTCCCGCATCCCAGGCTCCGCGCCGGCCCTCTCTAGCGGCACAGCGCATCATCGTCGTGGCTTTTCCCGCAAACGCGGTTCGCGCGATGGGCTCCGCCCGATCCGCCCGGCGTCATGGTCGCCAGGACGTTCTAGGTTCCCCGCTCGAACGCGTTTCCTCCCTCGGGCGGTCTACCGAGCGCCACCTCACGGCGTTCGAATTTACTACTATTCAGTAATTATATTAGACAAGTACCGACAGCATGCTACTGTCGGCCGTGCCAAGTCGGCCGCCAGCTCGAGTGCCGGCTTTCGCGCCCTGCCTTCCCCCTCCCCTCCCCGGTCTATCGCCATAGTGCGATCCTTCAGGTTTCAATCACCTGCACACTCTTCCGAATTCAGAATTTCTCGTATCCCAAATGCTATCTATACGTTACGCACCCTTTGCCAAAAACATCCCGGGGTCGGGGTATGCGCCAATTCCCAAATCTCCGACTCCGCGTCCCCCTTTGTAACTTCAATCGAATCTATCCGTTTCACGAAGGCACTCGCCTACCGCGTTAGAATCCGTCTCCTTCACCTCTAGGGGGGAGGTTCCTCCGCGCGTTGCAAACTCGCAACTCGCCCCGAGCGTCGCCGACGTCGCACCGCATTCTGTGGCAAACTATTATTTACACTGGACTAACACCATGGCACACCGCACCACTCTGGAAGCTGAGCAGTCGGCGAAACCTGCAAAAACCGTCAATAAATCCGCCGCCGAAGAGAGCCGCCAGCGCGTCTTTGACGCGTTTCGCCGCTGGGGCTACTACGAGGCCACGCTTGACCCCATCGGACTCTTCGCCCCGCAGCGGCATCCCGATCTGGAAATTTCCGGGCCTGTCGCCGAGCAAGCTCGCGGCTACTACTGCGGCACCATCGGCGCGGAGTTCATGCATCTGCCCGAGCCGGAACGACGCGCATGGATTGCGGAACGCCTCGAAACGCTGGCCGCTCCGAAACCCGATCAGGCTAAAATTCTCGAACGGTTGATTCGCGC
>JBEKVU010000054.1:0-13827 GCA_049513775.1 Candidatus Acidiferrum sp. | reverse complement strand
TCGACACCACGCCCGACTTCCGCCAGCAAGCCCTCCGCGCCGGCGTTGATCGCCTCGACGCCATCATCCTCACGCATGGCCACGCCGACCACATCCTCGGCTTCGACGACATCCGCCCCTACAACATCCGCCAAAAATCCGCGCTCCCCGTGTACAGCAACGAAGCAACTTTCGCGATCCTGCGCCGCGCTTTCTCCTACGTCTTCGACGATAAGCCCTCACTCAGCACCATCCCCAGCGTCCGCTTAAACGTCGTCAATGGCCCGTTTGAGTTGCTCGATGGCGTCGAATTCACTCCCGTCCCGTTGGCGCACGGCCCCATGGAAGTTCTCGGCTTCCGCTTCGGCAACGGGGCCTATCTCACCGACTTCAGCAGCATCCCGGCATCTTCGATGGCCCTGCTGCAAGATCTTGACGAACTCATTATCGACGCCCTGCGCGATATGCCTCACCCCATGCACCAAACCGTCGAGCAAGCTCTCTCGATAATTCAGCGACTTAGACCCAAGCGCGCCTGGTTCACGCACGTCGCCCACGACCTCAGCCACGCCGAAACCAATGATCGCTTGCGCAAGCTGGGTTTCCAGAATGTTCATCTAGCCTATGACGGCCTCGAAATCGAAGTGGCCGTCGAACGCGTCAAATTCCACAGCGCCGCCGCGAACACTTCCCGCGACGCGCGAACCGGCACCGCTCCGCCCGCAGTCGGCCTGGAAAATCCCGCGCCGCCCAAAGTAAAAGTCTCAGAATCCGCGAACGCCTGGCACAAAGCCTATGCCGCCACAGGCCGCGGCAGCGTCCTGGCCATCGGCAACTACGACGGCATCCACCTCGGCCATCAAGCCATCCTCCGCGCCAACGTCGAGCACGCCCACGAAACCGGCGCCGTCTCCACCGCTCTCACCTTCGACCCGCCGCCACTGAAACTCCTCCGCCCGGAAGGCGCCCCGCTGCGCCTGTCCACCAACGAACAGCGCATGCAGTGGTTCGGCGCGCTGGGCCTTGAATCCGCAGTCGTCTTGCCCTTCACACTGGAACTTTCACGGCTCTCGCCAGAAGATTTCATCGAGCAAATCCTGGTCCGTGATCTCTGCGTGAAAACTGTACTGGTCGGAGAGAATTTCCGCTTCGGCCATCGCCAAGCCGGCAACGTAAAGCTCCTGCGCGAACTCGGCCAGCGCCTGGCCTTCGAAGTCGCCATCATTCCGCCGGTCATGTACCGTGGCGAAATCGTTTCGAGCACCATCATTCGTCGCGAAATCGCCGAAGGCGACGTCTGCCGCGCTGGCCGCCTGCTCGGCCGCCCTTTCGTGCTCACCGGCGAAGTGGTCAAAGGCACCGGCGCCGGCAGCAAATTCGTATTCCCCACACTAAATCTGAAGCCCGAGCAGGAACTGCTGCCCGGCCGGGGCGTCTACATCACCCGCACCTATTTTCCCGGCCTCCTGCGCAGCGTGCGCTCCGTCACCAACGTCGGCATGCGCCCCACATTTGGCGGGACCGCCCTGACGGTGGAGACTCATCTCCTCGACCTCGTTCCAGACTCCACACCATCCCGCATCGAAGTCCGCTTCTGGAAGCGCCTCCGCACCGAAAAAAAATTCGATGGCCCCGACGCGCTGCGCTCCCAAATCGCCCGCGACATCGCCCAAGCCCAGCGTTTCTTCTCCCTCCTCCGCCGCGCCCGCACACACCAGTCCGACGCCGACACCCCGGCCCCGCTAATGCCCCACCCCTAGCCCTTTGCTTTTGACTCTGTAGCGGCCGCTTTCTGCGGCGGTCGCCTTTGCCTTTGTAGCGGCGGGGCTTTTTAGACCCGTGCTTTCGCCTCGAATCCAGCCAGCGCCGCTGAAATCAGGCTTCTCGGTTCGCTCAGCATGACGCTGTTTGGTTTTTTCTCTTCTACGACGTAGACTTTTCCGCCTTCAAACACTCCGCGCAATACCCGCCCACTTCCGTCCGCGACACTGTAACCTTCATCCCAAAATCCTTAGCAATCTGTTCCTTCAACTGCTCGTACAGCCGCGACTCAAACTCCCGCACCTTGCCGCACCCAAAACACGCCACATGAATATGCTCGCGCGGCCCATGACTCTCGTAATAGTGGCGATCCCCGCGCAAATGCAGCAAGTCCAACTCATCAATTAGTCCCTGCTTTTTCAGTAGATCAATCGTGCGGTAAACCGTAACGAGGTGCACTTCCGCGTCAATCTGTCGCGCCCGTTCCAGAATCTGGTCCACATCCAGATGCTGCTCGGCGTCGTCCATTACCTGCAGAATCACCCGCCGTTGCCGCGTCATGCGCAGCCCGCGATCCGCCACCGTCTTTAAGAGCTTTCCAGTAGTTTCCGCGGTATTGATGCGCTCGCCGGTGGACGCGCGATGGGAGGCTTGAGGTGATGTCTGACGCGGCGCAGAATGCCGCCCGCGGTGCGATACGTTAGCAGCCATGCTCGTCGCTCTCCCGGAGAAGCGCGGCAGGCCTCAGGAATGCGCCGCGATCCGTCGCAGAACGTCATGATACATAACAATCGCGAAGAGCACCAAAAGAAACACTAAGCCAACCTGCACAAACCGCTCTTTAAAACGCATGCTCAAGTCGCGCCGCATCACACCTTCCACGGCCAGCAACAAAATATTCCCGCCATCCAAAATCGGAATTGGCAGCAAATTCAAAATCCCGAGATTCACGCTGATCAACGCCATCAGCTCAATCACCGCCAATGCGCCGCGATCTACGGCTTGCTTGGCCATATGCGAAATCCCCACCGGCCCTTGCAGATTCTTGATGGAAACTTTCCCGCTGACCAGCATCCCAACGCTCTCGGCAGTCTTCAGGATAAACAGCTTCGTCTCCGAGACCGCCTCGCCGATCGCCTGCACCGGCGGCACGCGCCGATACTGCGTCTGATCCTTCCCGGCCACGCCAACCTGATACGTCGGCTCGCCGGCTTCGTTATTATTTAGAACCGGCGTGACGCTAACGTGAACCGGTTCCCCTTTGCGCTCCAGCTCGAGGTCCAGCGGCTTCCCGCCGGAATTGCGCACCCGATCGACAAACTCTCCCCAATAATGAATCGGCTGCCCATCGACGGCTTTCACCGTGTCGCCATCCTTCACGCCCGCTCGCCCCGCGGGAAAACTGTCTTCCACCTTGTCGAGAATCGGCAAAATCGGCAGGTTACCCAGCGCCAACTCCGGCGCCACTCCGCTCTTTAGCGGCACCTTGACGGTCCGCGTAGCCCCATTTGCTTCCACCAAAAACGTTAAGAACTCCGAGGGATTGGCTTTTTCAATCGCGGTGATCGCATCCTCCCAGGTGTTCACCGGCGTGCCGTTGATGCTCTTCACCGTATCGCCCACGTGCAAATCCGTCTTCGGCGCTTCCTTATCCTGCGAAATCGAAACGATCGTCATCGGTTGATCGTGAAACGGCAAATAAGGGTCGCCCTTGATCACATACAGCCCACCCAACAGCAAAATCGGAAACACCAGATTCACCGCCGGTCCCGCAAACGAAATCAGCGCCCGCTGCCATCGCGGCTTGCTCATCAGCTCATCCGGAGCGCCCGTCGGCGCTTGCTCCGCCGAATCGATCTCCGAGAGGTCCTGCCCCGCCATGCGCACGTATCCGCCCAGCGGCAACGCGCTCAACCGGTAATCGGTATCCCCGCGCTTCCAGCCAAACAGCCGCGGCCCAAATCCAATCGAGAACACATCGACGCGCACCTTAAATACCCGCGCCATGACAAAATGTCCCCACTCGTGCACCAAAATCATCACGCCCAGCACAAGCCCAATTCCAACTACGTAGTGAAGAAAACCCATCTTCGTCGGCTTCTCCTAAATCAATCCTATCTTTGAATCGCCTTTGTAGCGGCCGCCTTCTGCAGCGGTCGCTGTTGTTTCTTCGGTCCCGCAAGGTATTTACGAATTCCGCCTAATCCCAGATTAATTCGACGCCACCGCCGCCGCCCCAGCCAGCTTCCCCACCTCTTCCCGAGCCATCCGCCGCGCCTCAACATCGGCTGCCAGCACATCCTCGATACTCGAAAACTTCACTTTCGGCGTCCGCCCCAAAACCCTCTCAATCACCTCGGGTATCCCCAGAAACGGCAACCGACTCTCTAGAAACGCCGCCACCGCAATCTCATCCGCGGCATTCAACGCGCAGGGCAGCGCCCCGCCCTCCTTCATCGCTTCCCGCGCCAGCCGCAAACACGGAAACCGGCGCGTAGAGGCCTTCTGAAAGTCCAATCGTTTCAGTTTGGTCCAATCCAAGGCTAGTTCATTAGACGCGACCCGCTCCGGATAGGTTAACGCATACTGTATCGGCATGCGCATATCCGTCGGTCCCAGCTGTGCCAGAACTGAACCATCCACAAACTCCACCATCGAGTGCACTGTCGACTGGGCATGCACCACCACATCAATCTGGTCTGGCCGCACCCCAAACAGCCACCGCGCCTCAATCACCTCGAATCCCTTGTTCATCATCGTGGCAGAATCAATACTAATTCGATTGCCCATCCGCCAATTCGGATGCGCCAGCGCCTGCTCGGGCGTAACCGAAGCCAGCGCCGCAATCGGCGTCTTGCGAAACGGTCCTCCGCTAGCCGTCAGCACCAGTCTCCGCACTTCGGGCGGCGTCCCGCCGCGCAGGCACTGATGGACCGCGTAGTGTACGCTATCGACCGGCAACAATTCCTGCCCCGCCGCGCGCGCCGCCGTCATCACCAACTCCCCGGCGGCCACCAGCACTTCCTTGTTCGAAAGCGCCACGCTCTTGCCAAGCTTCACCGCCGCATACGTAGCCGGCAATCCCACAACGCCCACCGCCGCCGAAACCACAATGTCCGCCGCAGCGTGCGTTCCGACACTCATCATGCCTTCCGCCCCATGATGAATCGCCGGAAGCGGCGCAATCCCGCCCGCGCGCAATTTCTCCGCTAATTCCTTAGCCTTCCCAGGATCCCCAACCGACACCACCTCAGGCCGATGACGGGCAATCTGCCGCGCCAACTCCTCAACATTTCCCCCGGCCCCCAGCGCCACAATGCGAAGCCGCTCCGGCAAGCTCTCGACGACCGCCAAAGTCTGCCGTCCAATCGATCCCGTCGACCCCAATATGGCAATCTTCTTCACAAATTCCCTTGAAAAACTCGCCACTCGCGACTCGTCACTCGCCACTTCCTAATCATGAAATCAACCATTCCAGCCCAACCTCTACCATCTGCGATCTCTCAAAAATGAGGTGAATAAACCAAAATCCAATAATACCAGACAACCGGAAACGCCAATATCAACGCATCAATCCGGTCGAGCACCCCGCCATGTCCCGGCAACATTGCCCCTGAATCCTTCACCCCAGCACTCCGCTTGTACGCCGACTCCAGCAAATCCCCCACCTGGCCCGCCACATTCCCGACCACCGCCATGCCCACCAGATAAGCAATCCCGACATGCAGCCACCGCTGAAAAATCACGCCCACCAAAATCGACGCCGCCAGTCCCGCGAGGCTTCCTTCCCACGTTTTCTTCGGTGAAAGATGCGGCGCCAGCGCATGCTGACCAAACGCTCTCCCCGCAAAATAAGCCGCTGTATCTCCGGCCCAGGTAATCACCAGCGCAAACAAAAGCAGCCACGGCCCAAACTCGCCCCACCCATGCAGTCGCACCGCATAGGTCAGCGGAAACGCCACCAATAGCAACGCGCTGGTGCTGATCCCCGCCGCCGGCAAAGTTTCTACCAGCGGCCTTCTTGAAAACATCACAATCACCGCAATTCCCAACGCAAAAAGAAAAAACGCCTCTTCCGGCCTCGGAATGATTCGCGCCACCAGCCAAGACAATCCGGCCGGCACGCTATACCCGCCAAAATCCCCCGCGCGCACCACGCTCGGCAGCCACTGCAAAAAGAGCAAAATCAACGCGCAAGCAATCGTCCAGGCCCGATGCCCCCGCCACCCAATCGCCTCTCCCAAGGAAAAATATTCCAGTAGCGCCAGCACCATGAACACGCCAGTCCCCGCCGCCACCAGCAGCGTAGACCCATACAACACCAGCCCCACCACAAACGGAATCAACACCACCGCCGTAACCACCCGCTTCCAAGTCATCCGCCGTCACACCTCGCAATCCTCTACTATCGCACGCCTTCCCTTTCCCCTTGTAGGGGGCGCAGCATGCTGCGCCCCCTATACGCCCAGACGTATGCGCAAACGCAAGATCCGCGCGCGCTCAAAATCCTTTGTGATTCTTAGATTTATTTCTGCGTCAGCAAATACAAATCCGCATGCGCATTCGGCCGCGCATACACCACCGTCGTTAAATCCTCGCTGAAATCATACGCATTCCCGCTGGCAATTAACGGGAACGCAAACGGCAGTTTGATCGCCACTTGCGGCGCGCCAACCGCCTTCCCGTTCTGCCAATTCTGCCGGTAAATCGTCACATCCCGCGTCCCCGGCACCGCGTAGGCAAACGACTTCGCTTCCGGCGCGCGCACCAGCCCAAACGTCACCACTCCGGGCACCAATGACGTGCACGTTCGCGACGCCGTGGAAAACTCATAAATCCCCCGCTTATCTCCCGAGGTAATCTCCGTCAACAAATACTCTCCGCCCGGCATCGCTTCAAACGCCCATCCGCAATCGTCCACCAGTTTTTCCGGCGCGCCCCCATCCAAGCTCTGCCCCCACACCTGGAACGTTCGCACCGCCGGAGGCAGGTTATTGATGTACAGCGCCTTTCCATCCGCGCTCCACATTACGTTCTGCAGTGTCCCGTACGTCCACTCAATCGTCCGCATGCCGCTGCCGTCGGCTCCCACGAGATGAATCTGTGGCCGCTTCCCGGACTCTTCGGACACGAAAGAAAAATGAAAATTGTCGCTGGCCCACGTCGCCGTCGCAAGCGTTCCCGAAGGCGCGATCTTCACCTTGTTCCCGCCATCAATATCCGCAACCCACAGCTCGTTGCGATCCCTCGCCGGAACGGTGATGTACATCACCCGCTTCCCATCGTGCGAAATCGCCGGCTGCGTGGCGTTCTCAGCCGCAATATCCATCGACTGTTTGCTCTTCGTGTTGTACGCCGTCAGCAGCCCCGACGACTTCCCACTCACCACATACAATCCCTTCCCCGCGGGATCCGGCATCGGCCAGGCATCCGGACCGGTCCCAAACGTCACCGGCGTCAGCGATTTATCCTGCAGCGTGAACCTCCAGATATTCGTCAGCCCGTTTACCGTCTTGCTCATCAATACTGACTTCCCCGCTTCTCCCCACACCGCGTCCCGCGGCTCGGCCTTCACCTCTCCCAGATCCTCCGCGGTCTTTTTTTCCAGATCCCCCACGTAAGCATGGAACTCCTCGAGTTCAGAGACTCCGCTGGCCGTAACCACAAACAGATGTCTTCCATCGGGATACGGCAGAATTCGCGCTATAGCCAGCGGCGAGTCCAGCGACAAAACTTGTTCTTCACCCATCCCGTCGCGATTCGCCCTAAATACCACGCGGGTCTGGTTTTTAGTAAAGTAGATAGCTTTGCCATCCGGCGACGGCGCCAACGCATGCCCCGCCACCACCCTCCGCGGATTACCGCCTAGCGTCGGCACCGCCCAACTCTCGTCCGCTCCAAAAATTCGCGTGTAATAAATCTCCGTCCCGTCCGGAGAAAAACTCGTCACCAACTTTTCCCCTTCGTCCTTCGTCAATTGCAGCGGCTCTCCGCCCGACGCCAGCATCACGAATACCTGCGCCACGCCCTCCGCCTGAGAACTGAACGCCACGGTGTGCCCATCCGGCGACAGCTTTGAGTAGTTCATCGCCTTGTCCCAATGACTGATCTGCGTAATGTTCATCGGCGTGTTCAAAGCCGACTTAGCGCCGACCAAAAAGTGATACGCCGCAACACCACCCGCAATCAGCACGATCGCCGCAATTGCCGCCACCAAAATTTTCTTACTCCCAACACCTCCCGTAACCTGACCCGCGCCAGCCGAAATCCCGCTGGGAATAACGCGCATCGCGCCACTTGACCCCGCGCCGGTTCCCGCCGCCACTTCCCCCGATCCCGCAATCGACTGCGCCGACCCACTCCCCGACGCTCGTACCCGCCCTGAATCCGTATCCCTGCGCAACCGCTTCAAATCCGTGTGAATATCCGCCGCCGTGCGATACCGCAAATCGCGATCCTTTTCGATCGCCTTATTAATAATCCGTTCCAGCTCCGGCGGCGCGTCCCGGTTCAGCCGCACCACTTCCGTCGGCGTCCCATCCAAGATCTCCCGGAAAATCACGCCAGACGTATCTCCGCGAAAAGGCAGCGTCCCCGTCGCCATCTCATACAGCACCGCTCCAAACGAAAATAGATCCGTCCGCGCATCCAGCTCTTTGCCCCGCACCTGCTCCGGCGACATATACGCTACCGTCCCCAGCGTGCTCCCCGGACTCGTCAACTGCGCCGAATCAATCTCCACCGTGCCCAGCGTATTTCCGCCGCCAGCGCCAACCTTCGACCCCGCCGCAACTTTCGCCAACCCAAAATCCAAAATCTTCGCGTGCCCGCGTTCCGTAACAAAAATATTCGCCGGCTTAATATCCCGGTGCACAATCCCCTTGGCATGCGCGGCATCCAGCCCATCGCTCACATCCATCGCCAGCCCCAGGAGCGTCTCCAATTCCAAAGGACGCCCGCTGATGGCATGCTTCAGCGTTTTCCCCTCGAGATACTCCATGGCAATAAACGCCTTGCCATCCTCTTCACCAATGTCATGTATCGTGCAAATGTTGGGGTGATTTAATGCCGACGCCGCCTGCGCCTCCCGCTGAAAGCGGGCCAACGCCTGCGCATCTCGCGCCACATCATCCGGCAAAAACTTCAACGCCACAAAACGGTGCAGGCGCAAATCCTCCGCCTTGTACACCACACCCATCCCACCGCCGCCAAGCTTCTCAATAATTTTGTAGTGTGAAACCGTCGACCCCGGAAGCCCCGCCGCCTCACTCATAGCGCAAGTATCCCCAGAGCGGTAGCTTGTGAATTCGCGCGCGCTGACCAATCAGCGCTTTCGGCTCGGCCATCACAACGAATTGCTCTGTCATAATGAGTGCGCCAATCTTAATCAGCGCCCCAGGCCAAGTCAACGCACTCGCGACGCGCGTCCCCTTACAATGCTGGGCAAACCCCGCGGGCACGACATGCCCATACCGCTACACGGGAAGACCAAACGGCCTTGTGCTACTTAATTGCGGGCAGCAGATCGATCTGCCTACGCGAGTATAAGAATCCATAAAAACGCCACATCGAAAGAGACAAAAGAAATAACAGGATCGGACCCGCGGTCCAAGCAACGACTGTCCTGTTCTCTGCCAAAAAGAACGCCGCCACCAACCCGAACAGCACGACGTTCACGATCGCTCCCAAAAGCAGCACTAGAGACGTCCGGTTGAGCGACTTTGTATCGTTCGTGCCGACAGAATGGCGAGCGAGACTCCCATACGGCTGGGCTGCCAACGCGATCACCATAACCTGCAGCGCGAGCAAAAAGCCCGAGAACGAGTCGCCTAGATACCGCAAACCAAGCAATAGACCTGCGGCCACTCCGAACGGAGTAAAAGTCAGTAGCCGTACTGCATTCAATTTCATCATCGCGATGGAAGCTTCCATGTAGCCCACCGGATAACCGACAGCCAACTGCATCCGCCCCAGGTGGATTTGTGGGACCGTGAGTCCGGGCCACTGGCCTCCGAAAACGTGTGCGCCGAGAATGCCCGCCAAACTGAAGATCCCAACGGGAAGCCAAACAGGGACAGCAAGCGGAATTGCACAAAGCAATAGGCCCCCGAGCATCAATTGCAGGGCTCGCTTCGAGCGCGTTTTCCATTGCACCGCAATGCGTGGGGAAAGTAGTCCGACGACAATTCTCTCGCGCGGCGTTAGCCAGCGCCCTGCCAACCGCGTGCTCCAGTCTGCCGTAGCCCAATCGATCCCAGGTTTGGCCAGCTCCGCCTCAAGGATCTCTCGACTCCTTAAGTTGGCGTACCGTTCTCGCGCAATCACGTAGTCGCGGCTGAAAGCATCCGGACTCTCGTCCGGTTCAAACGATGTGCGTTCATCCTCGTTGACGCACTCCGGCATCAACGCGCTTACCCCGACCCGCGGATAGCTCGTCCCGAGGAGTCGAATGAGTCGGACGTCTAACACAACCAATAACCCGATAGAACCGAACATGACTAGAAACTTTCCGGCGGACAGATGGGGCGGAGCGAACCAAAGATTGATCCAGCTCGCAGGCAGAAAGGACAAAGCCGCGCCTTGAACTGGAGCGAGCTGTCTCGGATAGAAAAGGATCGCAGCGATAAGCGCGTAAAACGCCAACGCGGGTTGCGCCCAGATGCGGGGGAGCCACAGTAGCTGCGAAAGGGAGATGGCCATTGCGATAGCAACTTGCGCCAGCGCACAGAGTAGCGCCCACGAGAGCAGATCGGCACTGGCCTGTTGTCGAACTACGACAACCAAGTATGCTTCCGTCGAGACTAAAAAGAGAGAGAAGTGAAACGCCGCCCACACGCGCACCTGCCACCGAAAGAACTCCGCGTCCGGCAGAGGGTAGTGCAAAGCCACAACAAGCTCGTGAGATGAATACAATCGGTTCCGCAAAGCGGCTGCGCGCAGAAGGGTCGTCCCGGAGCAATACAAGGCCAGCATGGCGAGAACTAAACCGGAGCTGACTCGTCCCGGAGAAACAGCGTTCACCAGGAAGGTCAGCATCAGTGGCCAAAACAGGCGCGCAAACCAGGCCGGGAGCGCCGAAGCTCCTCCGGTACGGCTCTTACGATTGCGTTTGTACTCTTTCCAAACGCGCGGACTGCTTCGGGCGCGAGCCCGCGCGAGTTCCCGCATGGCGAGGAATACTCGTCTGTCAAACGCCTTCACTCGCGCTCCTGGCCGGAGCGCAAACGCCGAAACAGCTCGATCAGTGCGCGATCGTCGCCACCGGCTTCTTCCCGGAGACGGGCCGGCGAGTCCATGTACAAAATACGGCCATGATCGAGAATGCAAATCACATCCGCGAACTTTTCCGCGATCTCGAGAATCTGCGTCGAATAGACGATCGTGCGGCCTCTCGCCGCGGCGCTTCGCGCTTCTTCCCGAAAGTGCAGAATTCCAGTCGGGTCCATTCCGGAAGCGAACGGCTCGTCAACGATCCAGAGCTGCGGGTCAACCGCGAGAAAACCGGATAACACCGCTTTGTAGAATTGGCCGCGCGACAAGGTGCCGAGCCAAGCCTCGGCAAAAGAAAGAAGATCAAAATTCTCCAGCAGATCGACGACTCGCTGCGAACGAGCTTCAGGAGCCGCGTCGTAGAGTCGGACGCACATCGCAATGTGCTCTAAAATCCGCATGTCCCCGAACGCCAAGGGAAAATCAGGCAGGAAGAAAAACTGTTTTCTCAAGTCTACGCGATCTCGCGTGAAAACCTGACCGTCATAAAGTATTCGGCCCTTGTCAGGCGCCACAATTCCGGCAAGAGATCGCAGAAAGGTGGTCTTGCCCGCGCCATTAGGACCCAGGATGGCCACGATCTTTCCTTCGGCAATCTCGAGTGAAACCTGGTCCAGTACATCGATTTTCCCGAATCTCTTGGATAAGGACTCAATCTGAATATGCATCGCGGGCATTGAATCTTATCCCGCGATCCCGAACCCGACAAGCCACCCGTGAAACAGCCCGCAAACATAAGACTTTCCCGAGAACGCCAATCCCCCGATTGACTCCTTTGTAATAAAACTTTCAGGCCAGCATCTACACCTCCCGAACCACGACCCGCGATCGAGTTACAAATGGACAACTCATCTAATTATCGATACATTTCCGCATACGTTTTGTAAAGAGAATGGTCGGAGCATTTCCCATGCACAACACCACCGTCGTCTTACTAAATATATTTTATTGGCTTATGGCTTTGGCTCCCAGCCTTCCAATTCCTCTTATCTACCTCGCCTACAGGAATATCCTGGCAAACAAGCGTGACCAGCTTTCCAGCTTGATGGCTCAACCCGGAGTTTTCGATTCCTACCAAAAACGATTCGGAAAAGCTGGCGAAAGGCCGGACACCGTCGTTGAGAACTTATTCAACCTTTACTATGGCCCGGTCACTTATATCCTTCCAATCGTAATGAATGTCGCCGTTATTTCTCTCGGCGTCATGGTGGGTATGATGCGCGTGGGAGTGCCATTTGCTCTGCCGCCGGGCACCCCCACCCTAGTCTCGTCAGCACCGTTAACACTCAGTTTAGGCTTTGCGGGGGCTTACTTGCTCAGTCTATATGACACTCTGCGTCGAGCTAGGTCGTCCGACCTTTCCGTGTATTCCCTCCACTTCACTTGGGTCCACATGGTGCTGGCTTCTATTCTTGCGCCCCTGGTCTGCCGAGCCCTTGTGCCAGGCGTCGGCGAAGTCGTGGCATTTGGAGTGGGGGCCTTCCCGCTGAAGGACACTTTCGATTATCTGAAAAATATGACCAAAAAGAAGTTAGACCTGAGCGTAGCTCCTGAGGACGTGAAGCAACTGCCCATGAGCCTCGTCGAGGGACTCGACAAGCTGGCTGTGGAGCGGCTCGAGGAGGAAGGAATTAGCAGTCTGGTCGACCTTGCTTATTTTGACCCGGTAAAGCTCCTGCTCAAGACCAACAAGCCTTGGGCCTGGGTGATCGACGTCATTGACCAAGCGCTCTTGATCAACTACACGGGCCCGAAGATCGAACCGTTACGCCTGATAGGTATTCGAGGCTCTATAGAAATGTCCGTCGCTGGCGATCCCATCTCTGTTCCCGCGGTGCCAGCTGATCCAAGCAGGGCGCCAACTGCCGACTCTCACGATTCCTTGGTGATAAAACTGATTTCTATAGCCGCAAGCCGCCTCCAATGCACATTTGACGAAGCGCGTAGCCTGGGACTAACGATGTACGCGGACGAACAAGTAGACCTCATTTGGCAACTTTTCAAGCCAAATGAACCGCTGGAACCTCCGCCACCGGCACCGCAGGCGCATTAGTCGAGCCGACGTTCTCAGAGGGCGGGGCTTGCAGCGAGCAAGCCAATCCCTCATTTGTGCTAGTCTTTTCCGACATCATGCGCCCGTACGTATACCTTTTGTTATCTGCCTTGGCCACCTCAGCCTCTGCGCAAACTGCACCAACCTATCAATCCGAAATCGACACCCTCGCCGACCGTCTCGCTAACGACATCCAGCAATCTTCCACATCCGGTCCTGCACCGAAGGTCCTGGTCATCGACTTCGTAAATCAAAAAGGCAACGTGAATCCGCTTGGCGAACAGTTGGCCAACGACCTCTCCGACGCGTTACAAATTCGCCTTGCAGCAAAAGACATGATCGCCCACCAACTCTTCCTGCAACGTCTCCATGCCACCGGCCTCTCCCCGGTAGATCTGCTGGACAGTGACGCTCTACAGTGGAATGCCGCCCGGGCCGGCGCGACGTTAATCATCAAGGGACGCCTTTTCGCTTTTACGAAAAGCACCACTCTACAGGTCGATCTAATCAGATTGTCCGACTCCAAAGGACTATCCAGCGCGAGCGCCGATCTCACCGTGTCGCCAGATACGAGGAAGCTCTTGAATGACCCGCTGAATTGGCCTGCCACTCCCAACGTGGCTCTCGACTGCGGTCCCCTTCAATCCGATGCCATGGTTGCTGCGTTCTCGGAGGCCGGCATAACTCCCCCAAAGTGCACCAAGTGCTCCGTGCCGCCGCAAGCTAATCCCGATCGCGACAATACTTGGAAAGGCGTAGTCAAG
>JBEKVU010000053.1:0-13900 GCA_049513775.1 Candidatus Acidiferrum sp. | reverse complement strand
CCAGAATGAATGGATGCAAAATTAGCGGCGCCCCCTGCGTGGTGTAAACTAGCCCGGCGGCGCTGCCTTGCCCACATCGCCGCATGGTCACTAATCCCCTTCTGAAGAGAGGCACAATGTCTGACGTACTTTCCGATGGTTCGCCCGAAGGTTCATTCGTAACACTGTGGGCTGGTGAAGACGCGGCTCTGCACCTCGATCTGCTCGAAACTCTGGAAGGCGCCGGCATCCCCTTCAGCGATAAGCCTCTCGGCGATGATGAAGTTGCGCCCACCGCCGACCCTCTGCCCATCGACTGGAAGCCGCGCTTCGGTTTCGAAGTGGCGGTTCTCTCCACCGACCTCGAGCCCGCAAAAATCATTTTGGAGACGCTGCTCGACCGCGAACCCGCGGACGAGGAAATCCCGGCAGAACCGCTAGGGCCCGGTCCTCTCGCCGGTATGCCCGAGATAAGCGACGCTCCTTCGACTCTGCAAGTCTGGTCTGGCAAGGACGAAGGAATGGCGCAATTCGTCATGAGCGCCCTGCACGAAAATCAAATTCCCGCGCACTACGATACTTCCACCATGCAGTTCGTAATTTTAGTTGCTCCGGCCAATGAAGCTCGCGCTCGCGAAATTGTCCGCGAAGTCACCGATGCCACGCCACCGGCATAGCGCCTTTCGTAGCACAGGCCCTCCCGCCCTGTGCACCGGCATCTCAAGAGACGCTACATTAGCGGTACGTAGCATTAACAGCAGATAGAGAAGTTGAGGACAAATGAGTATCGACCAAATCAAAACGATTGCTGTCCTCGGCGCAGGCACCATGGGCAACGGCATCGCTCACGTCTTCGCTCGCGCCGGCTATCCCGTAATTCTGCGCGACCTCGAGCAGCGTTTTCTTGAACGCGGGCTCGAAACCGTCGCCAAAAATCTCGACCGCGAAATCAAAAAGGGAAAACTCCCGGAAGCCGAACGCGCCGGCGTGCTCGCACGCATTTCTCTCGTCACCGACATGGCCGCCGTCGCCGCCGCCGATTTCGTAGTCGAAGCTGTCCCCGAAAAAATTGAAATCAAGCGCTCGGTCCTAACCGAAGCCGACAGCGTCCTCGCTCCGAACGCCATCCTCGCAAGCAACACCTCGTCCATCGCCATGACCACCCTCGCGGCTATGACCAAACGCGCCGACCGTTTCGTCGGCATGCACTTCATGAACCCCGTCCCGATGATGGCGCTGGTTGAAGTAATCCGCGCCCTGCAAACCTCCGACGCCACATTTAATCTGACGATGCAGCTCGCCGAAAAACTCGGCAAAAAACCCGTGGCTGTAAACGACGCTCCGGGCTTCGTCTCGAATCGCGTCCTAATGCCCCTGATCAACGAAGCCGCCTATTGCGTCCTCGAAGGCGTCGCCACCGCCGAAGCCGTCGACGCCGTAATGAAAACCGGCATGAACCACCCCATGGGCCCGCTAGAACTGGCCGACTTCATCGGCCTCGACGTGTGCGTCGACATCATGCACGTCCTCCAAGAAGGCCTAGGCGACCCCAAATACCGCGCTTGTCCCCTGCTAAGGAAGTATGTAGCCGCCGGGTGGCTAGGCCGCAAATCCGGCCGCGGCTTCTACACCTACGGTGGATAAGCTTGTCAAAAGCCCTTTCTGCGGGCCCTCTAAGTCTCGTCGAATGAATAGCCTGTCATAGCGAACAATAAGCGAAAATACTATTTGCCTTTTGTTCGCCTCTTTGCTATCTTGAGCCTCGCGGTTTTCAACAGGTGCTGCATGCATGCTTTTTCACCCACTGGAGTAAGCTGTCAGGAACGCGAGCGCCTCGCCAACACGCTTGGCGAGGCGCAATCGCGCGGGCGCAATCTGTCTCGCTTGCGCCGCCTGACCCCCTCGGAGCAGGCTTTTCTCGATCGCCGGGAACAGGCTGCCGAGGCCCAGTTGAAGGCGCATGACCTGCAACACCGCTGCCAATCGTGAAGTGCAGCAAATTTTCTAGCAGCAAGGCGGCCGCCCGCCGAAAGTAGGTGCGTGATGATGGACGGAGTGGTAAACCCTTCATCCCGTAAACGCCCCCACAGCAGGTTCAGCGTTTTCCCGGCGCTGAGGTCGTCACAGGTTCCTGAGCTACAAAGGTCGCCGCGCCTCCCAGGCCGGCCCTACTTCTCTACCGAGGTGTGAAATGGCAGACGACAAAGCAAAGCTTCTCGAAGCAGCGATATCGCAGATTGAAAAGTCTTACGGCAAAGGATCAATTATGCGGCTGGGCAGCCGCGACGTGCTTGTACCCGTCAGCGTAATTCCGAGCGGATGCCTCTCGATTGACGCCGCGCTGGGCGTAGGCGGCTTCCCGCGCGGGCGCGTGATCGAAATCTACGGTCCAGAATCCGGCGGCAAAACCACCATGACGCTGCACGTGATCGCCGAAGCGCAAAAGCTCGGCGGCCAGGCCGCCTTCATCGACGCGGAGCACGCGCTCGATCCGATCTATGCGCGCAAGCTCGGCGTCGACGTGGACAACCTGCTCGTCTCGCAGCCGGATCACGGCGAACAAGCGCTGGAAATTGCCGAGACGCTGATTCGTTCTGGCGGCGTGGATGTGGTCGTGGTTGACTCCGTCGCCGCGCTCGTGCCCAAGGCCGAACTCGAAGGCGACATGGGCGACCCGCAGATGGGTCTGCAGGCGCGGCTGATGTCACAAGCACTGCGCAAGCTCACCGCAATTGTCTCCAAGTCCAACACCTGCCTGATCTTCATCAACCAGATTCGCGAAAAGATTGGCGTGATGTTTGGCAACCCGGAAACCACCACGGGCGGCCGCGCACTGAAGTTCTACGCTTCCATGCGTGTGGATATTCGCCGCATCCAAGCCATTAAAGAAGGCGACAAAGTGGTGGGTTCGCGGACGCGAGCGAAGATCGTCAAGAACAAGGTGGCTGCGCCGTTCCGCGAAGCCGAATTCGACATTATCTACGGCGAAGGCATTTCGCGCGAAGGCGACTTGATCGACCTCGGCGTGGATAAAGGCTTGCTTGAGAAGAGCGGCACGTGGATTAGCTACGGCGGCGAACGCCTCGGCCAGGGCCGCGAAAACGCGCGGGTATTTCTGAAAGAAAATAAGGATATTCGCGACCGCCTGCAAGCCGCGCTGCGCAAGAAGCTTGAACTAGCCTCGCCCAACAATTCCGACGGCACTTCCACCGCGCCAGCGTCGAGCACATCGGCGACCAATGGCCATAGCGACAAAGCCACGGCCGCAGCGGCGGGCGCGTCGAGCGGCGCCGCGGGCGCGAACGCCGCAAAGCCACGTCCGCTTCCGACGCGCTAATTGCCGCAACACCCGCGCGAATAACTCCGCGATTCTCAGAAACGCACACGGAAACGGCGAAGGCTAGGCTTCGCCGTTTTTACTTCATGGTTTGCTTCTTCCCCTCCTTCTAATTGCCAAGCGATCGGCTGCGCCGGAGGACCTCCGGAGAGATGCTTCCGGCAACGGCGCGGGCGGAGTACAATTCGCGCATGGCTCACGAACTGACAACCTTCTATATAAAAGATTCCATCTCGCTGTTCCGGCATTACAAGAGGATGACGGAGAGCGCCATGGCGCAGTGTCCGGACGTGGGTCTCTTTGCCACGCTGGACCAGGAATCGAACTCCATCGCCATTATCGTGAAGCATTTAGCGGGCAATATGCGGTCGCGCTGGACGAACTTTCTGACGACCGATGGAGAGAAGCCGGATCGCAATCGCGATAGCGAATTTGAGGAGCCGCCATCCACGCGGGCGGAACTCTTCACCCTGTGGGACGCGGGATGGAAGGTTTTTCTGGAGGCTCTCGACGGGCTGACGGAGGCGGACGTCACCAAGACGGTAACGATTCGAGGGGAGCCACACTCCGTGATGCAGGCGATCAACCGGCAGATGGCGCACTACGCTGCGCACCTGGGACAGATTGTGTTCCTGTGCAAGCATTTCGCCAGCGACCACTGGAAGGCCATCTCGGTGCCGCGCAAAGAGTCGACGCAATTCACGGCAGACGTGGCGGCCGGGCGGAAATCGCAGCGCTGATGCTCTCGGCGCAGGGATGGGGCCGTTACCTCCCTTGTGAAACCTCTTCTGCTGAAAATTTAAGAGTTGATTGGTGCTGCCCCCGCCCGAAAGGAGCTCGTTCCCCGGGGAATGCCGCTGCCAGGAATGAAGATCGGTTGTTTGGGATTTGGAACTGCGTGAACGCACTTTTCTAAGACCATAACTATACAGGTATATGATCATAATATTAACACAGATCTGAAGGCAAATTAGGGAGCCGTTTCTGAGGGAGCGGGACGGGGAGCGTCAAGGGCATCACGTTCCGCGGATATCTGCCGAAAAGGTGATCATGATTATTGAAGCGAAGGCGCCCACGCGCGTGGACTTGGCCGGAAGCACCCTGGATATTTGGCCGCTGTATCTGTTTCATCCCGGTGCAGCGACGGTGAATGTGGCGATCACGCGCTACGCCTACTGCACCATGGAAGCGCATGCGCGGGGCGACCAGCGCATTCATCTCGTTTCTCGCGATATCAAACGGAAAGAGTCCTTTGCTTCGTTCGCGGCGATGGAACGCGCCAAGCGTTACCGATTGCCGTTGCTCGCGGAAATCGCAAAGTTTTTCCGACCCGTAGGTGGCTTCACGCTGACCACGGACTCGGAGGCACCCTCTGGCGCAGGCATTGGCGGCTCGAGCGCCATGGCGGTTGCCATTTGCGCGGCGCTCGATCGTTTCACGGGAGCGGGAAAGAGCAAGGAAGATTGGATTCACATCAGCCGCGACGCGGAAGCCATCGTCATCAACGTGCCGACCGGCACGCAGGACCACTATCCTCCGGCGTTTGGCGGCGCGGCCGCGATTGAATTGCCTCCTGGCGGCGAGCACCGCGTGGAACTGCGCGTCGATTTGAACGAACTCGAGAAGCGCCTGGCGGTTTGCTATACCGGGAAGCCACGGCAGCACGGCATCAACAATTGGGAAGTTTTTAAGGCGCACATCGACGGGAAAGGCGGCGTGCGCCACGGCCTCGAGCGCATCTCGCAGGTGGCGCAATTACTACGCGGAGCGCTGGAAAACGCGAACTGGAAAGAAGCCGGCGCGCTGATGCGCGAAGAATGGTCTTTCCGCAAAAGGAATTTGCCGACCATTTCGACGCGCTTGATCGACCGCGCGATCGACGGCGCGCGGCGCAATGGAGCGCTGGCCGGCAAAGTCTGCGGCGCGGGCGGCGGCGGATGCGTGGTGCTGCTCATCGAACCGGACGCGCGCGCGCGTGTCGAGCGGGCCATTGGCGAAGCTGGGGCGAAAGTCTTGCCGGTGAAGATTGATCGGCAGGGCGTGCAGGTTGTTTCGCGCTAAACTCTCCCGTACGTAAGTACAGTTCCCCGGTTTTGAAGGCCAGTTAAGCGAAACGCGTCGGAGTTTGCCTGCGGTGACTGTTCAGGCGGGTCAACGCATCATAGTATTGACTGTGGGGTTAGTGGGAGTGGCCCCTCCGGCGGATTGCCCTTTTGCGTATCCGCGGCGGCGGCGGTAGCCGTCTTACTCATTTAGCATGGCGTCGTAGTGTGGCGGCTGTGGCCGCCCATAGCGTTGTGGTCAGGGTAGCGTTCGCAACTTATGTCCTTGTATCTCGCATGTGTTTTATCGGTGCTGCTGCTGGCGGACGCGGATGTGCCGCGGATCAATAGCCTGCGGCCGGAAACGAATAACGCACCGGTGTTTGCGCCGGGTGACGAGATTCCACTGTTCCCTGCCTCTGGCACAGCGGCGGGTGGAGACCAGCAGACCCCGGCACCGGCGGCGGCGCAGCAGCCTGCCCCGTTGAACCTGAGCGGCACGCTGCAGGAGAGCTCGAAGCTGCTGCTGATCCGCTATGTGTCTGGCGAACTGGCTAAGGCGGTGAAGGCCATGCCGGCCGGCAAAGAGGGTTTCATTGTTAATGTCGGAAGCCCGGTGAGCGCCGAGTTGCTGGATCGCGCCGTGGCCACGCATGGCGCGGCGATTCATAGCGGCGACAACGTGGTGGTCTCCCGGCTGGACTTTCACGACAAGCAGATCATTGTGGATTTGAATGGCGGTGGCGGCGGAAAGAAGCGGCTGCGGGACCGTGTGCACCTCGAGATGAGCGGGATGCCGACGGCGCAGGTGAGCGATCCCAACGCGGAACAAGGTGGACCGCCGGGCTTGCAGCCTGGTCAGGGCAGCACGATCTTTCTCGAATTCAACCGGCCCATACCCGATATGACGCCAGACAATCTGAAGGCCTTGCTGGCGCCGTTTATCGATTTCAACAATCAGCGGTCCGCGTCGGTGCAGTGGATCGATACGCTGCCGCCGGACATCAAGAAGGCCATCCAGGAGCGGCAACCGGTTATTGGCATGGACCGCGAGATGGTGATCGCCGCCGTGGGCAAACCGGACCACAAGGTGCGCGAGCGGGATGCGGATGGGAACGATATTGAGGATTGGATCTATGGGCAGCCGCCGTCGAAGACGGTGTTTGTGCGGTTTACCGGCGAGCGCGTTACGAGCGTGAAGGAATTCCCCAAGTAAGACGATGTAGCACAGACTTCCGTCTGTGCGCCTCCTCCAATTTGGATTGCCCAATTCGATGCCGCAGGCGACTGAATGCCATCTGGCAATGAGATGAATGGCGTGGTACGTTGCGACTTAGAGTGTGTTCCGGGAGGGAAGATGGGGGCGAAATATTGGATTCAAGTGGAGAAGGATGGGGCAAACGTGACGGCGCGGTACGATTTGAGCGTGGAGGCGAGTTCGACGGAGTTGCTGGCGAGTTTTGTGTTGAATGTGGAGGGGAAGAATTTGATTGGGACGTTTCTGCCGCAGGTGGCCTTCACGGGGACGCAGTTTTGCGTGCTGGCGGATCCGACAAAGGATACTGAGGTAACGTTCGCGATTACTACGAATTTGCCGTGGAATGTGGATGGCGAGGATACGCTGCGGGGTGAGAAACAATACGATGACGTGGCATTTGAAAATTGAGTCAGCGAGCTCCGCCCGAGAACGGCCCACCCTCTGAAATCCGCAAAACGTTGATGGGATAAGAGAGAAGGCTCCGAGCACCCGCCGAGTAGGCTCTTGGTTGGAAAGAAAAAGATCCTAGTAACACCACGAAATCTGCGCGGGACGCGGCGCGCCGAGTGTCGCTTTACCACGCGTCAATTGGTCAATGACGGCGGTGCTTTTCTGGCGCGAGGACTTGTAAGTTTATGGACGGAACGCGCCGGTCGCGTCATCCAAGCAGCTGGGCAAAGCCCTTAAACTATTTCTGTTTGTAGCAATGATGCGGGCGGCGAAAAAATGCGGCCAGTAAAAAAGTCCTTGACAGGAAATGTGGTTTTGGTTACTTTGTCGATACCTCAGGAAATACTGCTCGGAGTAAGGGCAGACTGCAACTGAGCGTGGAAGCAATCATGGGACGAGACGGAAGACTACAACTCGAACTGCCGGAATCGTGGCAGCCTCTCGTCGATGGCTTGACCGCGCGATCGTAAGAGACTCCGTTACATTTCACTAAGTTTAAAGGCCGCAGGCTAGTGCCCTGCGCTACAGTAACTCTTTTTGAATTAATGAGTTGCTTGGATTCTCTTTGGTATTCCCGGGATGGCGCAGCTTACGGATACTTCTTGGTCGGAGTGCGGGTTCGAGTCCCGCAAACCGTCGGCGAGGGTTCCTCCCGGATTTTGGGTTTCCGGAAGCGGATGGTTGGCGCGTGGAGGTCGGGGGTTGCCGGGGACGCTACGGGTGTGTGTTGAGTGGTAAATATTGTGAGTTCCGGTGTGGTGTGGGTGTGCGCTACTTCGACACAGTGGATCTCTGACGGAGAGTCAGGGGTTTGCGCGGACCGCTAGTTCCCACCGGTTGATGTTCCGGGATGGTGATGGGCAGAGATACTTCGGCGACTAACGATTAGCGTGGGCTGCTGCCCCGCACTCTGCGCGGGGGTTCCTCCCGGAGCGAATTTTTGTGGCGCGTGCGGAAAGCGGCGAGCAGAAAAAAGATGACGCACAGACGTTGAGGGCGCCGAGGAGCGCGAAGAAGCGTTTTTTTGCGACGCGCTGGGGCGCGGCGTAGGTTTGGGTGCTCGCCCTAGGCGAATGCGGGTGGGGAGGAATTTGTCGGAACGGCAAATTCTCGGTGGCCGGCGGGGATTTTGCGGCTGGGCAAGCTGTGGCGCGGCATGCTGCGCCCCTAGAAAGACAAAAGCGACCGCCTCAGAAGGCGGCCGCTACAACGTCAAAGGCCGCGGCATTGGCCGGAGGCGAATGCTGGTTGCTACGGGAAGGATTTTGCTTGGGCTGATTGCTGGGCAGACGGAGTTGGACGTGGTGTAGGGCAGGGTTACTCCGCCTCAAGAGCGGGAGATGTGGGTTCGAATCCCACCTGGCTTACTTGGGGCCAGTAGCTTAACGGATAGAGCACCTCAATGTCCCTGACCGGAGGTTCCCGTCCAGCGATTTTCGGCGGACTTCGAATGGAAGTCCGCCGCGGGGGAGAGGCGATTGCGGAATGCGCCCGTGAGGCAAGGGCAGGAGTGCCGGTGCTAGTGCGAGAGTTACGGGGAGTTTCGAAGAAAGGAGGATGAGGTGATGGCGAAGATGAATGTGTGGAAGCGGATGTTTCCGGTGCGCACGCATGAAGGAGCGGTGGCGCAGCGCGTCGGCGCGAAGGCGGAGCTGCGGCGCATGGTGTTGACGTGTTTGCTCTGGGAAGACACGTTTTACGAAAAGGGCAGCGGGACCGCGGAGCGGATGGCGGAACTGGTGCGTGCGAATACCATGGCGGATGCGGCGGCGCTGGCGGTCGAAGCGCGCACCGCGATGCAGCTTCGTCATGTGCCGCTCTTCCTAACGCGGGAACTGGCGCGTCGCAAAGGCGCCGGGCCACTGGTGGCGGAGACGCTCGAGCGCGTGATTCAGCGCGCGGACGAACTCGGCGAGTTTGTGGCGCTGTACTGGAAGGAGAAGAAGCAGCCGCTGTCGGCGGGGGTGAAGCGCGGGCTGGCACGCGCGTTTACGAAGTTCGACGCGTACCAGCTGGCGAAGTACAACCGCGACGCGGTGGTGAAACTGCGCGACGTGCTTTTTCTCTGTCACGCAAAGCCGAAGGACGAGGCGCAAGCGGAGTTGTGGAAGAAGCTCGTGGCCGGGGCGCTGGAGGCGCCGGACACTTGGGAAGTGGCGCTTTCTGCGCGCGCGGGAAAAAAGGAGACGTTCGAGCGGCTGCTTGAAGAGGGCAAGCTCGGCGGGATGGCGGTGCTGCGGAACCTACGGCTGATGTTGGCGGCGGGAGTTTCGCAGAAGTTGATCCGCGCGCGGCTCGATAAGGGCGTGGCGCGGGCGTTGCCGTTCCGGTTTGTGACCGCGGCGCGGCATGCTCCGAAGCTGGAGGATGCGATCGAGGAGGCCATGTTCAAGGGGCTGGCCGGAGTGCCGGAATTGGAGGGCGCGACCGGGCTGCTGGTGGACGTGTCTGGCTCGATGAATTCGCGGCTGGCGAAAAAAGGCGAGAGTACGCGTATGGATGCGGCGGCGGGGTTGGCGATCCTGCTGCGGGAAAAGGCCGAGGAGTTTTACGTGGCCACCTTTTCCAGCGTGTGCGTGGAGCTTCCGGCGCGGCGCGGGTTTGCGCTGCGGGACGGGATCGTTAAATCTCAGGAGCACGCCAGCACGCAGTTGAAGGCGGCGCTGGTGAGGCTGAGCGGCCAGAGTGACTGGCAGAAACTGGATCGGCTGATCGTGATCACCGACGAACAAACGCACGACGGGATTTTGCCGGCGTGGACGCGGAAGGCTTACGTCGTGAATGTTGCGCCGTACAAGCACGGCATTGGCTACGGGAATGGCTGGACGCACGTGGATGGGTGGTCGGAGCGGATCGTAGAGTATATTGCCGCGGTGGAAGCTGAGGTTGCGGCTTAACTAAACGGTTCGATTGATGAATCGACGGCTGGGCGTGGCTTTGTCTCAGAAACTTGGGATTGAGCTGCGCCCTTTTTTGTGGTTTTCCTTGCGTTGACATTTGGGGGTGGAGACCATAGCATTTTGGGTTCGGCGGTGCGGGGAATTTTAACGTGTGGCGCGGTGCCGCAAGAGTTTCGTTCGCTGGGCAGGTTGGGCCGGCGAATATTTTGCTCCGGAGGAATGAATGGCGACCAAGGTAGGAATCAACGGGTTTGGCCGAATCGGGCGCAATATTATGCGCACGGCGATTGATGATAAGGACATTGAATTCGTGGCGGTGAATGATGTGACGGATGCCGCGACTCTGGCGCATTTGCTGAAATACGACTCGGTGCTGGGGAATTTGCATCACCGCATTTCGCACACGGAAGACACGATTACCGTGGAAGGAAAGACCTTCAAGGTTTTCAAGACCAAGGATCCGGGAGAGATTGATTGGCCCGGCGTGGGCGCGGAAGTGGTGGTGGAGTCGACCGGGCTATTTACGAAGGGTGCGGATGCGAAGAAGCATTTGCGCGGGTCGGTGAAAAAGGTGATTATTTCGGCGCCCGCGGATGGGCCGGACGCGACGTTTGTGCTGGGCGTGAATGATGCGACATACGATCCTGCGAAGCACAACGTGATTTCGAACGCTTCGTGCACGACGAATTGCCTGGCGCCGGTGGCCAAGGTGTTGCATGACACGTTTGGGATTCACGCCGGGACGATGACCACGATTCACTCCTATACAAATGATCAGAAGCTGCTGGATCTGCCGCACAAGGATCTGCGGCGGGCGCGGGCCGCGGCGTTGAACATGATTCCGTCGTCGACGGGAGCGGCGAAGGCTCTGCATCTGGTGATTCCGGAGTTGAAGGGGAAACTGGACGGCTATTCGATCCGGGTGCCGACGCCGAACGTTAGCGTGGTGGATTTGACGGTCTTTGTGGACAAGGCGGCGACGGTGGACACCGTGAATGCGGCGCTGAAGCATGCGGCGCATGGACCGATGAAGGGGATTTTGGGGTATACCGAGGAGGAGCTGGTTTCTTCGGACTTCAAGGGGAATTCGCATTCATCCATCGTGGATGCGGGGTATACCAAGGTGGTTGGGGATAAGTGTGTGAAGGTGCTGGCTTGGTATGACAATGAGTGGGGGTATTCGTGCCGGTGCCGGGACTTGATCAAGTTGTTGGCGGCGAAGTTTTAGGAATAAGAGCGGCAGAAAAACGGTGATCAAGGCGCTGCCGTAAGGCGACGGGAGCAAGACGGCAAGAGGGAAACACCGGCGCTTCGGAATCGGGTGAGGTTGCCGAGATGGGGCGCAGCATGCTGCGCCCCTACAAAGGCTAGAGGCAGAGGCGACCGCCTCAGAAGGCGGCCACTCACAGAGTTCAAAAAAGTCAAAGGAACGGGTCTGAAGGCCCGCCGCTACAACGGCGAGCAACTCGAGATGAGCAAACTGACGATACGGGATTTGGAGTTGGCGGGGAAACGCGTGTTTGTGCGCGTGGATTTTAATGTGCCGCTGAAGGATGGCGTGGTCACGGACGACACGCGGATTCGCGAGACGCTGCCAACGCTGCGGCTGGCGGCGGAGAAGGGCGCGCGGCTGGTGCTGGCTTCGCATTTGGGCAGACCCAAGGGTGGGCCGGACTCGAAGTTTTCGTTGTGGCCAGCGGCGAAGAAGCTCGAAGAGCTGCTGGGAAAGCCGGTCGCGTTTGCCAAGGACTGCGTTGGTCCCGGTGCGGAAGGCCAGAGCAAAGCGCTGCACGACGGCGAGATTTTAGTGCTGGAAAATGTGCGGTTCCATGCGGAGGAAGAGAAGAACGGCGAAGAGTTTTCGAAACAGCTTGCGGCGCTGTGCGATGGACTGTTTGTGTGCGATGCGTTTGGGTCGGCGCACCGGGCGCATGCTTCGGTGGTGGGGATCACGCGATTTGTGAAGCAGGCCGCGGCCGGATTGCTGATGGAAAAGGAGCTGGCGTATCTGGGCAACGCGCTGAGCGCGCCGGCGCGACCGTTCGTGGCGATTATCGGCGGGGCCAAGGTCAGCGACAAGATTGAGGTGGTGGAGAACTTGATGAAGGTGGCGGATACCATGCTGATTGGCGGAGGCATGGCGTACACCTTTTTGAAGTCGCAGGGACTGCCGATCGGGAAGTCGCTGGTCGAAGAAGACAAGCTGGATTTGGCGCGAAAAATTCTTGCCGATGCGAAAGCGAAGAATTTCAAGCTGATGCTGCCGGTGGATCATGTGGTGGCGCCGGCGTTCAAGGCGGACGCGCCAGCTACTGTTGTCTCCGTTGCGAATACACCCGCGGATCAAATGGGGCTGGATATTGGGCCGCAGACGGTGGCGGCGTACTCCGCGGAAATTTCGCGCGCCAAGACAATTTTGTGGAATGGTCCCATGGGAGTATTTGAGATGCCTGCGTTTGCCGCAGGCACGCTGGCGATTGCCAAGGCGGTGGCCGCGGCTACCGGCGCGGGTGGGATATCCATCGTGGGCGGCGGAGATTCGGTGGCGGCGGTGCAACAATCGGGAGTAGCCAACGCTATTTCGCACATTTCGACTGGCGGCGGGGCGTCGCTGGAATTTCTTGGCGGGGCCAAATTGCCGGGTGTGGAAGCGCTGACGGAAATATAGCGGAAAAATTATGAGTGAACGCAAGCGACGAGCGGTGATCGCCGGCAACTGGAAGATGTTCAAGACGCTGGCGGCGACGAAGGCGTTTTTCGAAGTGTTTTTGCCGCTGGTGAGGGACTCGCACGACCGCGACATTATCGTAGCGCCGCCGTTTACAGCAGTCTCCACGGCGGTCGAGGCCGCCGCCGGATCGAACGTCGCTATCGGGGCGCAGGACGTCTATTGGGGGAAAGAAGGTGCGCTGACCGGAGCGATCAACGCGGGCATGCTGGCAGAGGCGGGCTGCCGGTACGTGATTATCGGGCACTCCGAGCGGCGGCAATTCTTTCATGAGACCGACGACAACGTGGCGAAGAAGACGCTCGCGGCGCTGCAGGAGGGCTTAATTCCAATCGTTTGCGTGGGGGAAACGGAAGAGGAACGCGACGGTGGGTTGGCGGAAAAGGTGATCCGCAGACAGTTCTGCAATGGCCCTGGTGCGTTGACCGCCGATGAGTTCTCCCGTATTCTATTAGCTTACGAGCCAGTCTGGGCGATTGGTACGGGCCGTATGGCGACGCCGGAATTGGCGGCGAATGCGCACCGATCGTTGCGCGAGTGTGTGGCCGAGCAGTACTCGGCGGGACACGCGATGGCTGTGCGCATCTTGTATGGCGGCAGCGTCAAGCCGGATAATATACAGGGATTAATGGCCCGGACGGACGAGATTGACGGGGCGCTGGTGGGCGGGGCGAGTTTGGACGCTAGATCGTTTGCCAGCATCGTAAATTTCACTTAGCAGCTCCATTTTTTTGATAAACCGCGGACGCGGTTCGACGTAGATAACTTTTCGCGAAGATTTGCACGAGGTGTGGTTCATGGCGGGTATGGCTGGATGGATGAAGTGGGCGATCGCGCTGCTGGCGGGATTCGCGATTATAGGGCTGGGTTTTAGGTACGCTCAGATTGTGCTGACGATTTTCTTCGTCCTAAATTGCTTGGTGTTGATTCTCGTCGTGTTGCTGCAGAGCGGCAAGGCTGCGGATCTAGCGGGGGCGTTTGGCGGAGCGGGAAGCCAGACGGCGTTTGGGCCGCGCGGGGCGGCGAATGTGCTGTCCAAGGCGACCACGTGGTGCGCGGTGATGTTCATGGTTTGCGCGTTTGCGTTGGTGCTGCGCACGGACAGAGCGGCCGAGGATGGCGGATCGATTTTGCAGAAATTCAGCAAGCCGGCTCCGGCGAGTGCGCCGGCCAAGACCGCGGTGCCGGTGCCTGCGCCAACGTCGT
>JBEKVU010000052.1:0-13966 GCA_049513775.1 Candidatus Acidiferrum sp. | reverse complement strand
GGTGGACGTCGCGAATTTCTTCACTCCCGCGTGATGTGCTGGGTCGCCCTGGATCGCGCTCTACGGCTTGCCGACAAACGCTCGCTGCCCGCGCCTTCCGCCTGGCAGCAACTGCGCACCGATATCTACGAGAGTGTCTTTACCGAATTCTGGAACGAGGATCTACAGAGTTTTGTCGCTTACAAGGGCGCGAATTTTATCGACGCCTCCGCATTGCTCATGCTACTCGTGCGCTTCATCAGCCCAAACGACCGCCGCTGGCTCGGCACGATGAAAAAAATCGAGGCCGACCTAACCGAGGACGCACTGGTTTATCGCTATCACAACGAAGAAACCGGGGTCGACGGTCTGTCCGGCACCGAAGGCACCTTCACCGCCTGTTCCTTCTGGTACGTCGAATGCCTGGCCCGCTGCAATCAGCTCGACAAAGCTCGCCTGCTATTTGAGCGCATGCTCAGCTATGCCAATCACCTCGGCCTTTATTCCGAGCAACTTGGCCCGAGCGGCGAGCACCTGGGCAATTTCCCCCAAGCGCTCACGCACCTCGCGCTCATCAGCGCCGCCTCGTACCTCGACCGCGCCCTTTCCGGCGACCGTGGCGAATGGCGCTAGCTGAGACAGCAGCGCGCCGCTACAGCAGCGCTTTGATCGCAGCCTGAATGCCGGGCGAATCTAGCCCTTGATGGCCCATTTGTTGCCACAAGCCACCGCAGCCTTCCTGGTGCGTGCCAATGTGATTATATTTTCCTTTGAATCCGGCCCGCAGTAAGTAACTGCCGAAACGGCTCCCTAGTCCGGTCTTGACGTTGAATGCCTCGACGACCAGTACAAATGGCGCGGCCGCCAGCTTCTTCATCATCGCCGGATCGACGACGTTCAATGTGGGCTTATTGATCAGGCCGACTTGCGTGCCGTCTTCCTGTAACGTAATGACGGCATCCAGCGCGCGATAGACGGACTCACCGAACGCCACGACATACCCGCCGCCGGCCTTCGCCTCCCGAACCACATAATCCTGGCCGGGCTCAAAAGGCGCGCCCTGATACAGGGGTTTGCCGCTGCCATCGAGAATATCCGGCACCGGGGCGCGCGTCGTAAAAACGAATCGCAGACCTGGGTCGCTATAAATGCGCTTGATACAAGCGGCGAATTGATGCTGGTCTACCGGGAAGTACAGCCGCGTCGTATCCTCGCCATGGCCAGGCTTTACCCCGCCATCGGCAAACATGCTGTTGATTCCGAAGTGGCAGGTGTTGTCGCCCATGTCGTCAACGCCGCTATGGCTGAAGTGCGCCATCACGTTGGAAAAATTGAGGCGAGCCATCGTAATTTCGCTGACGCACATCTCAAGGAACGCGCTAAACGTCGCGTAAATGCCTTGCTTGCCGGCGGTGGAACCAAATCCTGCCGCGGCAGAAAAGTTGCCGCGTTCCATGATGCCGCCGCGCACAAAGACCTCCGGATGCGCTTTGCGGATGTGGTGCAGGCCGCACGAACCCTCGAGGTCGTTGTCAAAAACGCGCACGCTCTCGAGCCGTTGCGCCTCCGTCATGCCGTCGAGTATTCCGTTGATGATCTTGCCGAAGTCATCGCGATTCTTGCCGACCCCGGATGATCCCTTGAACGTTAGCGGGCTCTTATCCGGCTTCGCCGCCTTCAACAGTTCAATCGCTCGCTCGTAGCCACCGCGGCTCTCGAGATATTGAATCGCCGTCTCCGTCTTGAGCACCTCATGGGCGCTCGGGCTGCCCTCGGCCCCCTTAATTCCCGGCGCCATCCGCCGCTTGATGATCAGAGCGCGCGGCTTCGACTCGCTGAACGCGCGGCATAAATCGATGTACAAGGCGTCGAGATCCTCGCCCATAGTCGTCTCAGTGGTGAGGCCGTATCCGGTCAACGTCCGCGTGAGGTCATACCCGGCCAAGTACTCCTGGGGATGGCCGGCAATAGTCACGTTGTTGTCATCGAGCAATACTTTGACATTCAGTTGCTTGGCGACGCACAGGCGCGCCGCCTCAGCATCGTCGCCTTCCATCTGGCTGCCGTCCGAACCGAGCATCACCACGGCTTTTCCGGGATTCGCCATAGCCACGCCGTTCACGAACGCCCACATGTGGCCGAGACGACCCGAGCTGAACTCGACTCCGGGAGTCAGCTCCTTCTCGGGATGGCCGGGAAGTCCACTGTCGTATTCGCGGTAGTGCAACAGCTTCTCCGCCGGCATCGCGCCGTGGAGGACGCTCAACAGATATTGCGTCGCGACTCTATGGCCGGCCTCGTCGAAGAAAATGGGCACGATGGGAGCGCCATTCGCGATGAACGCACGGATGATCGTGAGCTCCGGCACCGTGTCGTACGCGCCGCCGGTATGACCGGACAATCCGCGCGCACCGGCCAATGCCGTGAAGAACACGATGGCATCGCGGCACAACTGGATGTTGTCCCGGAGGTCGGATTTTTGCGCATCCGTCAGCGTAGTTACTGCAGGGTCAAGCTTGAGCGGCTTGAGTTTGCTTAGATCGATTGGAAAGGTTTCGGTCATCATGGGCACAGTATAATCCTTCGCGATGAGAGTTGGTGTCTCATTGATGCATTGGCGAGTGCCCCTGGTTCGCGTTTTTTTAAGAAAAAAAGGGTTTCCGCTTCGAGCGTTGGAAACCGGGCGCCGGGCACCCTGGTTCCCTCGAGGGATTGTTATTTACTGGCGGAGACTTGGATGGTGCCGGGGGCCAGAATCGAACTGGCTACGCCCGCCTTTTCAGGGCGGCGCTCTACCAGTGAGCTACCCCGGCACGATGCTCATAAAGTGTAGAGGCGCTGCCAAGTTGTGTCAATAATTCCGGCAATTTTCGCGCACTTTATTTTGCCGCGATTATTCTCTGCAGGTTGCTATTCTTGCGCGTCGTCGAACTCTTTCATCCACGCCCGCGCTTTCAGCAGCTCGCGCGGCTTCGTCCCGTCTGGCGGCCCTACGATGCCGTCTTTCTCCATCAAGTCAATCAGGCGTGCCGCGCGCCCATAACCCACGCGCAGACGTCGCTGAAGTGTCGAAGTAGAAGCTCGCCCGGCTTCGCAAACCACCCGCACCGCATCCTGGTACAAGTCGTCGTCCACATCCTCGCTCGCCTCCCCCTCGCCTCCGCCGCCGATCGCCTCAGGATCGCCGTTCTCATCCTTCGGCGCTTCCAGCAACTTTTCGTTGTACTTCGCTTCCGCCTGCGCGCGCCAGAAATCGCACACCCGCACAATCTCGTCTTCGCTCACCAGCGGCCCGTGTACGCGATGCAATCGGGACGATCCCGCCGGCAAATAGAGCATGTCGCCGCGCCCCAGCAGTGATTCCGAACCGTTGGCATCCAGAATCGTCCGCGAATCCACCTTGCTGGCCACGCGAAACGAAATTCGAGCTGGGAAGTTCGCCTTAATCAAGCCGGTAATCACGTCCACCGACGGTCGTTGCGTGGCCAAAATCAAGTGGATGCCCACCGCGCGCGCCATCTGTGCCAGCCGCGTGATGGACTCTTCCACGTTATTCGTGTCCACCATCATCAAATCCGCCAATTCATCGATGATGATCACCAGATAGGGAAGCGGCTTGTGTTCGCTTTCTTCCACCTTGTCGAACAGCGAAAGCGATTGCGGCTTCTGAAAGAGTCGGTTGTATTGATCGATATTGCGCACACCCTTTTGCGCCAGCAGCTTCAGCCGGTTTTCCATTTCGCGTGTCGCATTCCGTAGAACGTTAGACGCGATCTTCGGATCGGTCACCACCGGCGCGATCAAGTGCGGGATGCCTTCGTACAAGTTCAATTCCAGCCGCTTTGGATCGACGAGCACCATCTTCACGTCGTCCGGGCTGGCCTTGTACAAGATGGACATCATCAGCGAATTGATAAACACGCTCTTGCCGGTGCCGGTCGAGCCGGCAATCAGCAAGTGCGGCATGGCGGCTAGATCGGTAATCCGGATACGCCCGTGTAAATCGCGGCCCATGGCCAGCGTCAGCTTGCTGGGCGAACCCACAAATTCCGGCGCCTCAATAATTTCGCGGAGCGCAATCGTCTGCCGGTTGATGTTCGGCACTTCAATCCCGATGGTCGACTTGCCCGGAATGCGCTCGATCAAAATCGATTCCGCCTGCAATGCCAGACACAAATCTTCCGTCAACCCAATAATCCGGCTGTATTTAATGCCGGCTTCCGGCTTGAACTCAAATGTTGTCACTACCGGCCCGGGATTGATCTGCGTAACGCGTCCGGCAATATCGAACTCCATGCATTTCTCTTCGATGGCGCGGGCGCGAGCTTTTAATTCTTCTTCGTCCAGCTTCTGGCTGCCCTCGCCTTCGCGCAGTAGCGACGACGACGGCAAGCGATAGTTGGAAGGAATCTTCGGAGCCTTAGGCTCCGCCGTCTTCTTGGTGGCGGATTTCTCCGTATTGTCTCGATTCAATACGAAAATCGGCGCCTTGCCCACAGCACCCTTTGCAGCTTTTTCTTCGCCGTCGTTTTCCTCGTCGCTTGAAAAAACATCGCTCTCATCCGCCAGCTTTATGGACTTCGGCGCCTCATTCAACACTTCAGCTTTACCGACCGACTGTGGCGGAGCCGGCTTCCTCCCAGTCACGCGATTCTCTTCTACGCGCCGCCGCATCCGTTGCTGTTCGCGATTTTCTTGCCAAGCCTCCCACCGCGCTTGCACCTTCTGCAAAATCCCCAGTTTCTCCACCGCGCCTAGCGGCCCCGTCGGACTCTTCGCCCACGCGTGCGTTCCCGCGAACGAAAAGCTCGTGGTCATAAACACTGACGTCAGAAACACGGCAAACGCCACTACATACGCGCCCGTCACATTAAATCCCGTGCGCAAACTCCCCGCGATCAGTGTCCCAAGAAATCCTCCCGCCGGAATTGCCCCACGCACCGCGGGGAAGGGCATTAGCGAAAGCAGCGCCGGCAACGAGAGCAGCAGCAAGCCATACCCCAGCAACGTAGCCACCTGCGAATCAATCGCTCGACTGCGCAGCCATCGCCAACCCACCACTATCAACGCCACGGGTAGCAAAAACGCCGCAAAGCCAAATATCTGAAACAGCAGATCCGCCGTGTAGGATCCCACCGGCCCAATCCAGTTTCGCGTGGAGTGTTGATTGTCGAGCGGTGAAGCGCTGACGTTAAACGCCGCGTCATGGGGGTTATACGACAGCAGCGACAGCCCAATCAAAACTGCCAGCGTCAAACACAAAAATCCGATCAGCTCGTTGAGCCGTTTATTTTCCGTAGGTGTCAGAAAGCGCAAGGGTTTCTCCTCAGCATTTTGGGGAAGGCTGAGTGCTACAGGCGGGGCGTAGGCGCCATCGCGCCCCACGTGGAGGAACCAAACACTAGGGATGATACCAAACCGCCCCACCCGCACAAGCCATTACTTCGTCCCAGTTTCCCGCTCATCAGCCTTTGTAGCGTCGCCCTTTAGGGCGTCATTTCATTGACTCCCGGACTCGACCTAATACCCCGCCCGATAAAGCGCAAACACCACCCCCGCCGCCACCAAACAATAGATCCCAAATAAATACCAACGCCCCTTCTCCAGCCACTGACTCAGCCACTTCAGTGCCAGCAACCCCGCCAGAAACGAAAACACCGCACCAAGAAGGCTCGGCACGAACGCCGATGCCAGTCCCGCGCTAGCACCTGCTTCGTGATGCGCGCGCACGAGGCGCAGGGCCTCGCGGCCAATCACGGCGGGCGTGAGTATTACTGCTAACGCAAAGCTGAACGCTTCGGCGCTGATCTTCGAAACCCCGGAAAGCATTCCGACGGAAATCGTCGCGCCAGAGCGGGAAAATCCGCGAAAGGGAAGGCACAAGCCCTGCACAATTCCAATGAGGCTGGCCTGCCCAGTCGAAATGTCGGTCGCGGTCGCGGCATGCTCTCCGGAGGCCCCCTTGGCGGCGAGCCCGGAGACCAGAATTAGAACACCGGCTGCGGCGAGAGCCGGCGCGATCAAATCCAGACGATCAAAGAGATTCTCAATCTCAGCATGTGGCGCGCCACGAAAGAGGGTTTTCTTGATCACCTCTTGGGCTGCAAAATAAACTGCCAGTGTGAAAATTGTTGCGATGAAGAATCGGATTGCGGTGCCCCAGAATCTCTGCCAGCTTTGGAAATATGTTTCGCGCCACTGCTTCCAGAAATAAATAATCACCGCGAACATCGTGCCCGTGTGCAGCATTACGAGAAGCAAGGTCATCTCTGGACTCGTGGCGTTGAGACCCAGCAATTTTTCGACGACTATTACGTGCGCCGAGCTCGAAACCGGCAACAACTCCGCCAACCCCTGCACCACCGCCAGAATAATCACGTATATAAGGTTCAATGCGCTCTCCCGGGTGAATTAGGCTTTCCATTGTAAGCTGAATCGGACGCTACCTTTATTGCACAAGCGTAATATTCTTTCGCATCTGGTAGCCGTCGATGCGCCTCAGATAGTAGCGCTTCAAGATGCCCACGGTGCTGAACCCATGGCGCTGCCAGAAAGCAATCCCTGCGGCGTTTCTTACGCTCGTTTCGATCACGATTTCCCTCACGCCGCGTGTCGCGAGTTGCTGCTCGCTCAGCGACAGCAACCGTGAGCCAATACCCAGCCGCCGCTGCGCTTCCGCCACGTCCAGCGTCAGAATATGGCCCCGCGGCGGATCTTCTTCCGTGATGATGAAGCCCGCTATCTCTCCTTCGTATTCCGCGACCGTGCAACTCGCCTGCGGCATGCGCAGAAAATACGCCAGCATCCGTCGCGAATACGCAATTCCGGGAGGGAAGCACAGATGATCAAGCGCGTAGAGCTTGTCAAAGTCTTCGGGTTCGTGTGCGCGTAGCCGAACAGCCATGCTTTAGTTTACGACGAGCGCCGCACATCCCTATGCCGCAAGCGTGAAGACATTCTTGCTCCCGTTGATTACGTGCGATTCGATGTGGTGCGAGGAGGCCAACTTTTGAGGTTTGTTTCGCGAATAGGGGCACAGGTGTGCGCGGTTTCTCCTGATTGATTGAGAATTGCAATACCTGCTTGCCCTTATCGGCTGTCCGAGCGATAGTCTCGGCCGCCACAGCTTACTTCTTACGGCTCGTATTCTTAGTGTAGAAACAGAACGGGGCACGAAATCTCGTGCCCCGTCTCGCGAAAGATCGGTCATCAGAGCTTGATTGTGACAGTTTTGACCTCGGTGTAGTTCGCCAGCCCGTATTCCCCAAGCTCGCGCCCAATTCCGGATTGCTTAAATCCGCCAAACGGCGCCGCCGCGTCAAACACGTCATAGCAATTCACCCACACCGTCCCTGCGCGCACGCCATCGGCAATCGCATGGGCCTTGGTAATGTCCTTGGTCCACACGGCCGCCGCCAATCCGTACATGTTCTTGTTCGCGCGCTCCACCACTTCATCGATGCTCTTGAACTTCAGGATCGACATGACCGGCCCAAAAATCTCCTCCTTCGCAATCGTCATGTTGTCCTGCACATCGGCAAACACCGTGGGCTCGATGAAATATCCCTTGCTTCCCACGCGATTCCCGCCCGCCACCAGCTTCGCCTTATCCTTCTTTCCAGATTCGATGTAACCCATCACTTTGTCGAACTGGTCCTGGTCGACCTGCGGCCCTTGCTCGGTGTTCTTGTCAAAGGGATTGCCCACCGTGCGCTTCTTCGCGCGCTCCACGCTCTTTTCCACGAATTCGTCGTAAACCTTTTCTTCCACGAACGTCCGCGAACCCGCGCAGCAGCACTGCCCCTGATTGAAGAACAGCGCAAAGTGCGAGCCTTCCACCGCCTCGGCCATGTCCGCATCATTAAAAATAATGTTTGGGCTCTTCCCGCCGAGCTCCAGCGTCACGCGCTTCAAATTCGTCTCCGCCGCGGCCTTCATAATCAAATGTCCAACTTCGGTCGACCCGGTAAACGCTACCTTGTCCACATCCATATGCCGCGCCAGCGCGGCTCCCGCCGTTGGCCCATACCCCGGCAACAAGTTCAGCACGCCTTCGGGGAATCCCGCCTCCAGCGCCAATTCGCCCACCCGCAGCGCCGTCAACGGCGTCTGCTCCGCCGGCTTCATCACCACCGTGCAGCCCGACGCCAGCGCTGGCCCCAGCTTCCAGGCCTGCATCAAAAGCGGAAAATTCCATGGGATAATCTGCGCCACTACTCCGACAGGCTCATGCTTCGTATAACAGAAATATCTGCCGTTCACCGGAATGGTCTTGCCCTGAATCTTGTCCGCCCAGCCCGCATAATATCGATAACACGCAATCGTCAACGGCAAATCCGCCGCCCGCGCCACCTGATACGGCTTGCCGTTATCCAACGACTCAAGCTGCGCCAGTTCATCCGCGTGCTTCTCAATCAAATCCGCCAGCTTGTACATCAGCGCCCCGCGCTGCGAAGCCGACATCTTACGCCACGCCCCGTGCTCAAACGCCGCGCGCGCCGCCGCTACCGCCTTGTCGACGTCCGCCGCATCCGCTTCGGCCACCTGCGTAATCTGCTCCCCCGTCGAAGGGTTGATCGTCGCAAACGTCTTCCCAGACGCCGCGTCCACCCATCTCCCGTTAATCAAAAGCTTGTTGGCGCTGATTCTCACCGTGGGTTCAAATACCGCAGTTGCCGTAGCCATGTTTTTGAAACCTCCTTTTTACGAAGAAAGCCTATACCCATGGGCCGCACGGAGCAAGACCCGGTCCGCAAGGTCCGCAAAGCGGCCAGTGCGCCTGGCAGAACGACCAGCACGTTGCACCAGAACGTCGCGGTCGCACATCCCAGTGGAGGCCATATGCTATATTTCGCGTTGCCGAGCCAACCAGAGCTCCGTCCATATTCTAAGAAGAGGTGCCTGTGAGAGTAGGACCATTGTTGGGACTGGCGATTCTGCTGATGATCGTTTGGGTGGTGAGCTTCCTCGTCTACCACATTGCCGGCTTGCTGATTCACCTCGTGCTGATCTTGGCCGTCATTTTCCTGCTCTTGCAGCTATTCACCGGCAGAAAAATCTAGCGCTGCGGCGTCGAACGAGAAGACGCTTTAAAACAAAAAAAGAGCCGCGCGGAGAACACATTCCGCGCGGCTCGCGTTATCGAAAACGAGTTTTTTGAAATCAGCCGAAACTAACGCGACGGGCTGTTGAAGTCAGGAACTTCGTTAAAAATCTCCAGTTCCGGCGGGTTCATATCAATCTCCGGCCCGGACTGCCCGGAATCCTTTTTCGCTGCTTTATCCAGCTTCCGTTGTGCGCGTTGTTGTTCCTTCATCTTGCTCTTTTCCACGCGCTTCATTTCCTTTTGGCGTTTCAGAAAGGTAGTTGTCAATGCTAGCTCCTTGGTCAGAAGTGTACGGGCCGCAAAAAAGGCGCCGTTTTAGCCGCACACTGTAACAGCGGCCACGTCAGCTGCAGGTAAGACTTGTTCGTGTTGCAAGAAAAAAGACCACAAAACACCTGTGCGGTTCAGAACCTGCCTTCCTGAAGCAACTCACTCCATTTCGGCGTGAACTGCCGCAGTCTGGCGAACCGCGTACCGATGAAATCTACTGGGACGAAACTCTCTACCAGCGCGGTTCGCGAGGCTGTCGCGCGGACTCCCGATAATCTTCGTTCGAAAAACGATCTCGCCCGCCCCCGCCTTTGCCGCCGCGTCCGCCATCGCGGCCCCCGCCACCATCTCTTCCACCGCCGCCACCAGGGCGCCCGCCACCGCCGCCGCGCGGTCCAGCAAATCCACCGCCGCCCGGACGCGCTCCGCGTGGAGGTCCGCCTTCGCCCTTCGGACGCGCTTCATTCACTTTCAAATTTCGCCCGCCGGCTTCTTTTCCGTCCAGGCCCGCGATGGCTTGTGCCGCTTCCGCGTCGTTCGGCATTTCCACGAACGCAAATCCCCGCGCCCGTCCTGTTTCACGATCCATTGCCATATGTACGCGCGTCACTTGGCCGAACGGCTCGAACAGCGCTCGCAGATCGCTCTCGGTCGTCTGAAAATTCATGTTGCCCACAAAAAGACTTTTCACGTTGCTTCTCCCGGTATTTTTGTTGCGCCGCTGGCGAGAGCGCGCAGCGATGCGGACCCTCTCGTCAAAAACACGCGGCTTCGAATCGGCTGAAGTCAAACGAGGGAGGGTCGCAATGCGGCCGTCGGGGAATTCAGGCAATTCAATGTCGCAAGTGTCACAATATCACATTTAGTCACGCTGCGGACGCCGCGATTCGCCATAGCCAAAAAAAGTCACCGTCTCTTCATTCAGCCAAGTACTGGCTTTTGAGTACTAGAACTTTCTGCCTCGCAATTTCCTCTCGCGTGCCCAAGCCCTTCCGCCGGTGTTTCGACCACCCACCAATAACCCCGCAATCCGCCACTTAAACTCTTTCCTTTCATCCACTAAAGTTGGCCACACACCTGCACCTATCTCCCTCGCACGAGGACCAGGCGCAGCGGACAATTTTCGTCCCAAATGACCGCTCCTGGGCCGATTGAAGAAATTATCAAACAATTTGCCACTACCACGGCCAACAAGGACACCGATCGACCAATGCCAAAAATCATCGCCAAACTAGCACTTCTGTTCGCCACCAGCGGCGCGCTTCTCTCCGCCAACGCCGACACCATCACGCCACTCGTTAGCTCCGCTACCACCACCACGAATAATTCCGTAGCCTTGGGACTTACCAACGCGGGGGCCACGCAAAACATCGTTGGCAACTCCGCCTGGGCCGCCCCTCTGGCGGGATCCAGTTGGGTCTCTTTCACTACCACCGGTGACACCAGCAATTCGAATTTCTATACCGTTCCCAACGGCACCGCCGTCACCTTCGCCGAAACATTTACGCTCAGCGGTCCCGTCACCAACGCGTTCTTGAACGTCCTCGCTGACGACACCACCACTCTGATCCTTAACGGCACGACCCTCTACAACGCCAATCTCGGCGGCAGCTATCCAACGTGCTCTTCGATCGCCATCGGCTGCCTCCAGTCCACCGAGGGCTCCTTCAACACCGCCCAGTTGTTGCCCTATCTCAACGCCAACGGCACCAACACTCTCGACTTTGTCGTCTACCAGGAAGCCGGCAGCTCCTTCGGTTTGGATTATTCCGGCTCCGTCACGACGGCCACCGCCACTCCCGAACCAGGCACGCTAGTTCTTCTCGGCGCCGGTCTGCTCGGTCTGGCCCTCATCAAGTCCCGCGCGTAATCATTTCTCTTTATCTGTTACAAAACTAAAGAGCCCTCGAAAGCGAGGGCTCTTAGTTTACGTGGCATAGACTTCAGTCTGTGCGCCTTTAGGCTCGTCTTTTGAACCGCCGGAACTTTTATGTAGCCACAAACTCGCCAGTCTCTGGAGACGGAGATGCTGGCGGCGACATCTCTCCACTTCCCGGCGGACCCGCCGCCGAGCGCCGCGTCACCGCAAGCGCGATCAACAAACTTATGCCCAGCAGAAACGCCGCAAGAAAATACGGCGCCCCCGGAACGCGAACCGTACGCTCTGGCGCCCCAAGCAAACGAAAAGGCAAATGAAGCGACGCTTGCGGCGCAATCGCCAGCGCAAATACCTGCGTGAAAATCAACGGCCCAAACATCCCCGTCAACGCCCGCAGCGAATTGATAGCCCCTTGCAATTTCCCCTGTGACGTCGCATCCACCCGCCGCGACATCAGCGACTGCATCGACGGTCCCGCCACGCCCCACAGCGCAATAAACGGAATGCTCGACAGCAACATCCAGCCGCGCCAGGCCAGCGCAAATCCCGCAAATCCGAGGATCCCGTACACCAGTCCGGACAACAGACTAAATCGCTCTCCAAACTTTTTTACGTACGGACCCACCAGTCCGCCAGAAACAATCGCCGCAAACACACCCACCACCGTCAGCGACAACCCCACATCTCGCTCGTTCCATCCATATCGATATTCCGAGTACAAAACGAAAACCGAGGGCAGGGCATTGTGCGCCAAATAAAACATCGTCATCGCCGCCGAAAGCCCGGCCAACTCCGGATGCGACCGCAGCAGCGTCAACGATCCCAGCGGATTCGCCATCTGCCACGCCGACTTCGCTCGCTTTTCCTTCGGTAACGACTCCGGCAAAATAAAAAATCCATACAGCGCATTCGCCAAACTCAATCCCGCCGCCGCCCAAAACGGCGCCCGCAAACTAATCTGCCCGAGAAATCCACCCACCGCCGGACCCACCACGAACCCCAACCCAAACACCGCCCCCACCAATCCAAAACTCTTGGCGCGTTTTTCCGGCGCCGTCACATCCGTCACATACGCAAACGCCGACGATATATTCGACGTGGTAATGCCCGAAATAATCCGCCCGACAAACAGCCACCGCAGCGACGGCGCCAGCGCCATAAAGATGTAATCCAGCCCCAGCCCGAAGCATGAAATCAGAATCACCGGTCGCCGCCCAAACCGGTCCGACCACGCCCCCAAAATCGGCGAAAAAATAAACTGCATCGTGGCCCAGGCAAATCCAAAATATCCCGTCACTGCCGAGGCCCGTGCGATATTCCCGCCCTCAAAATGAATGATCAGGTTAGGCAGAACCGGCGCAATAATTCCAAACGCCAGCATGTCAAACGCGACAGTAATCAAAATAAATACAAACGCCGCTCGCGCTGCCGTTCCTTCCCGTATTTGTTGAGAACCAGAACCCAAATCAATCTCCCAAAAACCCACCGCAACAATCGCCGATTGTACCGACTAACGCCCCACCGCCCCAGCCCTAATTTGGAGTGCGGCGGCTTGACGCCGCTTTGACGTCGCAATAGCCCCACACCAACCCAGCGTTCTCCATGCCAACCCAAAACGAATCCCCAACCCGAGCAACTAATCCACGAACCCAGGGTTTAAGATTGGCATCTCTCACGGCCACCCACTCCCGTGAGCGCCCAAAATCGGTCCCGTGTAGCACCTTTCGGACAGAATCATGAAGCCGAACGACTACGAATCACTCGATCTCAACCTCCCCGGACTAATCTCCCCAGTCCAGCAGGCCGAGTTGAGGGTGCTCGCAGCCGGCAAATGGCCCCCGCTCAAGCCCTTGCCCATCTTCAAGCTAGAAACACCCGAATACCGCGCCTCCATCGACTTCGACAAACTCCGTGGCGAATGGGTTTGTCGCAAAACCTCTCAACTCTCCAACAAAATCCAGGAACTTCGCAGCAGCCTGCCCGAGATAGCCAGGGCCCTGCCACAAGCGCAAACACAAGTGCAGGCAGAAAGTGCCGTACCGCAGGCCGGCCAACAATTGGAGTCCGATCAGGTATTAGAACTCGAGCAAGAACAGGAAAAAGACGCCACCCGGCGGCTCCAGTCCATCCAAGAATGGAAAGAGAAACACGAGACCGGCGCGCTCTATTGCGCCCTGCAGGACTATCTTTCCGAAAGCCAGCAACAAGAACTCGCCGACACCCTCCGCCTAACCCTCACCGCCCGCCAACTTCAATGCAACGCCAAGAACATCGCCTACGTCTTCGACGCCCTCGCAAACGCCGGGGGCAGGTTCGCCACTCTTATAGAAATCGCGCAGCGCTATCGCGCCCGGCACCAAGATGCCGGTGTGCCCTTGAAAGCGAAAGCCGCCGTGGCCGGTGTCGGTCCCGGCACCGAAAACATCCCCTCAAGCTTCCCCGAACCCACGTGGAGTGTTTTGCCGGCACACCAATCGAGCGCTTACTCAGCCGCACTGCCGCCGATGATCGAATCGCGGCAGTCATCGCAGTTCTACTCCACGATGCCAGAGCACGTGGCCGAGAGTTTCTCGGATGAAATTCCGGACGAGTTTCCAGAAGAGTTTCCGGGCGGAGTTTCGCAAGCGTTTCCGCAGGGGATTCCGAACAAGGCCTCCGAACAGGTTCCAGAAGACGCCCAGCCAGCCTACCTGGCAACTCTCCAAGAAAAATTTTACCCCCAAGCATGGGTC
>JBEKVU010000051.1:0-14140 GCA_049513775.1 Candidatus Acidiferrum sp. | reverse complement strand
ATGTCGATCTGGTGCGTCCCGGTTCTTCCGACCGGGTCAGCGAGATCGAGCTTGCGAATCCGAAAGATTTGCGCGCGGTGATGACTGGTCTTGGACGCAGCGGAAATGCTGTTCCCGGGATTCCCGATGAAGCCGACGCACAGGCGGTGACGGTACATTTTGGCGGCGGCGAGTTCACCAGCAAGTACCGCATGCTGGTGGAAAATTTCGCGCAGTGGCAGGCCAATGCCGGGCGCATGCGTTCCATTGATTTGCAGTATGCGCGGCAGGTGGTGATCAATCCGGACGCCAGCGCGGGAGTTTCTGTAGCGCGAGCGAAGTGAGCGGCGCGAAAATTGGATTGCGTTAAATAGATTCGGCGGCATGAATTAGAGCTCGGGAGCTGGGCCGTGGCCAAGAAGGATAAATACCTGGTGGGGCTGGATATTGGCAGCACGAAGACCTGCGTGCTTATCGCCGAAATCGATGACCAGCAAGTGCGCTTTTTGGCGCTCGGCGCGGCGGAATCGAAGGGGCTGCGCAAGGGCTTGATCGTCAATCTGGATTCCACAGTGAGTTCGATTCGGCGAGCGGTGGAAGAAGCGGAAAGCGTGGCTAATGTACCGGTAGAGTCCGCGCTGATCGGAGTGGCGGGCAGCCACGTCAAGGGCGTGAACAGCCGCGGCGGAATCACCCTGGGCAATCGGGCGCGAGATATTGAACGCGACGACGTGCGCCGCGCCATCGATACATCGCGCAATATCTCGTTACCGGAAGATCGCGAAGTGCTGCACGTTTTGCCGCATGAATTTATCGTCGACGCGCAAGACGGGATTCGCGACGCCATCGGCATGCTCGGACACCGCCTCGAAGCCAACGTGCATCTGGTGACTTCTTCGGTGGCGGCTACGCAAAATCTCGTCACCGCGGCGAACAAGGCCGGCATTTTGATCAGCGACACGGTGCTCGAGCCCTTGGCTGCCGCGGAATCCTGCCTGACGCAAGATGAGCGCGACATGGGCTGCTGCCTGCTGGACATCGGCGGTGGCACCACCGAGCTGATCGTCTACGGCAGCGGAGTTGTTCGCCACACTGGCGCGGTGCCCGTGGGTGGCGATCATTTCACCAACGATCTGGCGGTCGGCCTGCGTACGCCCATCCCGGAAGCCGAACGCATCAAGCATCGCCATAGCTGCGCGTCCGCGAAATATTTGCAGCAAGACACCGCCATCGAAATCGCCAGCGTCGGCGACCGCCCGCCACGCACGATTTTCGCGCGCATGCTTACGGACATCCTTGAGCCGCGCGCTAATGAATTTCTGGCGCTGATTCGCGATGAACTGCAACGCGCCGGAGTGCTGGGGCAAATTCCCGCCGGTTTCATTCTCGCGGGTGGCGGAGCACGGCTAAACGGACTGGGCGAACTTGCCGAAGACACGTTCCATCTGCCCCTGCGCCTCGCCGAGCCCAAGGGTTTGGTTGATCTGCCGGAGCAGGTAGCTCAGCCGGAATATGCCACGGTAGTCGGTTTGGTGATGTATGCAGCGAAAGCGCGGCGCACCCAGCCACAACGCGCGGGAAATATGATGTCCAAACTAAAAGCCATGTTTGCTGGCGCCTCGTGAACCTGCCCGAGCGACGCACACGAGCATGGAGAGGGTTGAGGAACGCATGACCGGAAAAGAATCGATGAGGGAACCGCTGCGAGAAAAAGACGCAGGCATTCGCATGAGTTTCAGCGAAGAGCTGCAGCCGGCGAAGATTAAAGTGATCGGCGTGGGCGGGGGCGGATGTAACGCCGTCAACCGCATGATCCGCGCCAAGCTGGAGGGCGTCGAATTCATCACCGCCAACACCGACCTGCAGGCGCTGAAACTTTCGCAAGCGCCCACGAAACTGCAGCTCGGCGCGAAACTCACAAAAGGTCTCGGCGCGGGCGCCAACCCGGAAACCGGACGCAAAGCCGCGCTCGAAGACACCGAGAAAATCATCGAGGCGCTCGAAGGCTCGGACATGATTTTCATCACCGCGGGCCTCGGCGGAGGCACGGGCAGCGGCGCCGCGCCCGTGGTGGCTTCGCTCGCCAGCGAACTCGGCGCGCTCACCGTTGCCGTAGTAACGAAACCGTTTGCGTTCGAAGGCAAGCGCCGCATGCTGCAAGCCGAGCAGGCGTTGCAGGATTTAGTCGGCTGCGTCGATACCGTAATTGTCATTCCCAACGAGCGCCTGATGGAAACCGTGGAGAAGGGCACCAGCTTCTTCGACGCGTTCCGCATTGCCGACGATATTTTGCGCCAGGCGGTGCAAGGCATTTCGGACATCATCACCGTGCCGGGCATCATCAATCGCGACTTTGCCGACGTGAAAACCATCATGAGCGGCCAGGGCTACGCGGTGATGGGCACGGCGGTCGCCACAGGCGCAACCCGCGCCACCGATGCCGCGATGCGCGCGATTTCGAGCCCGCTGCTGGAAGACAATTCCATTCAAGGCGCGCAGGGTATTTTGATCAACATCTCCGGCAGCAACAGCTTGACGCTGCACGAAGTTCACGAAGCGTCCTCGGTCATCCAAAGAGCCGCTCACGAAAACGCCAACATTATTTTTGGCGCGGTGCAGGATGACAATATGAAGGATTCCCTCAAGATCACCGTAATTGCCGCGGGCTTCAAGGAAGCCAACAAGAAGAATGTGCAGCCGCGGGCATCTGTGATCGCCAAATCCTGGAACAGCGCGCCGGAAGTGACTGAGCCGCCGGCGCAGCCCGTGCAGCAACAACTGCCCAACGTGGTCCATCAGGTAAACGAAAACGTGCGCGAGGTAATTCGCGAGGTCAGCCGCGAAGTCCCCAGCGACGACCTGGATGTTCCGACGTTCATGCGCCGGCAAGCGCAAAAAGCCTGATTAGCCGCCGCGACGACGCGACCGGCGGTTTCTGCTGGCGCCGCGGCAAGCTCTTAAACGTCCACCCTCGGCGATTTCGCAGAGGGTGGACGTTTTCTTTTCAGGGTGGACAAACGAAGTTGGCGCGATTGCCGTTTGGCCGGAGCGACTCTCGTTCTCGCTCCGCTTTGGACGCTTACCGATTAGTCCCGGTAGCCGTAGATCAGCACGTCCACGCCGTCCGAGCCGGGTCCCCCGGCGGCGTCGGCGAAGATGGTCAGCTTCGTGCCCGGAACTTCGTACACCTTGGTGACTTGCGAATTGGGCGTCAGGTGCAGCACGTCCAGTTGCGCCACCAGTTCCACGCCTTCCGTGATAGGCATACGGATTTGCACGCCGGAGCCGGAGCCGGAACCGATTCGTTCGTCGGCCACCACGCGGATGCGTTCAAACGCCGACACGTCCACGACCCCGAGTTGCTTGGATTGCCCAGCCGGAATGGACACGGCACCGGGCGGGGTGCGAAACGCCAGGCTAGGGTGTCCCGGTAGTAGTGCAGGTGCTGTTCCCATGATTCCCTCGATATGTCGAGTCTCGGAGGACTGGCGAAGCTGTTAGCAACACTGGGAGGATTTGCCCCCAGCCTCTTGCAGACTTCCACTCTCAGGGTGAGAGCGAGGGAAATGCTCCGGCGTTGCGCCGTGTTGTCAAGGAAATAAAAATACTGAACGTAAACTACGGGCGCCCAGAGTTCGCCAGCAAACAGCGCCCTTCGATAGCCGGCAAGGACCCCGAAAAACGTGCGTTCGCAAGGACGCCCTAGCGCGGTGTCGCCAAGGCGCTGACCATCTTCCGCACTTCGTTCTCAAAGACTTCGTAATTTTCGCTTCCGTAGGGCATTAGGCTGCCCAATCCGGAATGAATTTCGCGTGCGCGGGTAATACGCGCGATCTCGGCGATGTTGCTGGCATTGATTCCCATGCCCGGCATGATTTCGATCTTTCCGCGGGCTGCGGTGCGCAGTAAGGCCAGGGTGGCCGAGCCTTTGAAGGCGTCGAATGCGCCCCCGGAAGAGAGAATACGCTGCGCTCCGGTCTGCAACACCTCCGAAAGGGATTTTTGCAAATCGGCGGAAACATCGAACGCGCGATGAAACGTGACGGGCAGTGGGGCGGCCAATTCGACCAGCGCCTGGGTGCGGGCGATGTCGATGGTGTGCTCCGGCGTCAATATCCCGAGCACTACGCCATCCATTCCCGTCTGCTTGGCCTCGGCGATGGAGTTCTTCATAGCCGCGAACTCGGCGTCAGAGTAGACGAATCCGCCGCTGCGCGGACGAATCATCGCAAAAATCGGCAAACGCACTCCAGCGCGGACTGCAGGCATCAGCCCCGCCACGGGCGTTACTCCTCCAGCGCTCAGATCACTGCACAGCTCGAGGCGCGAGGCTCCGCCACGCTCCGCGGCTTGTGCCCCCGGCAAACTCTCTACGCTGATTTCCATGATGATTTTCTTCGGCAAATGGCAGTCCCGCTATTCCCCAGGCCGTCCAGCCGGCGAGCCTATCCACTATTAAAACTTATCTGCGCCGGGAAGGGGAAAGAAGCTTGTGCAGCCATGGCCTTTAGCTACGGGAGTGCTGGCGTCGAGGTGACTCGCTTCCGCTTCCTTTCCTGCGCAGCTCGCCCCCGATACTTTGCCTAGGGGTTGCTTGCCCTACACAAAATCCGCTTGCCGCCCTGCCTCCCCGCACCTTCCCCGAGCGAAATTCCCTCCCACACGCTACAATATGCGCAAATAGCCGAGGTGCCAGCGCCCCGCGTAACATTTGCCACGGCCTGCGCGTAACATCGGCATAGGCTCCCGAATCGGAGGATCAAGGCTCCCGCATGGCAACTACGTCTACACCCCCAAAGCCCGATTTGGGTTCGTTGCGCATCCATGATGGACAGCGCAAAGGCAGCAAGGCCGGCAAGCGCATCGGCATCGTTGTGCTGGTCCTTGTGTCGCTGGCGGGCATTGCCGCCGCCGCAGCCTACGCACTGCGAAATACCAAGCCCACCGTTGAGGTGACCACGGCCAGTAAGGCGGAAGTCGGCGGCCGGCAAGCCCTGCTCAATGCCAGCGGGTACGTTACGCCGCGCCGTCGCGCCACCATTGCGGCGAAAATCACCGGCCGCGTCACTTCGGTCCATTTCGACGAAGGCACCCATGTGGCGGAGGGGCAGTTGCTGGCGACCCTGGACGACTCCGACGTCCAGCGCCAGCTTGAATCGGCCAAAGCCGACCGCGATACTTCGCAAGCGGCCATCGCCGACTACCAAGTCCAGCTGAAAAATGCCGAACTCGAGCTCGTCCGTGCGCAAAAGCTGCAGGCCGCGGGGGTGCAAACGCAGGAAGCCTTGGATAATTCGGTCATGGCCGCCGATAGTCTGAAAGCAAAAATTGCCCTGGCCAAGCAGCAGGTGATAGGCAGCGTCGCCCGCATCGCCGAAGCCCAGCAGGCTGTGGACAACACCATCATTCGCGCGCCATTTGCCGGCATCGTGGTTTCCAAAGACGCGCAAGTTGGCGAAATCATCTCGCCCGTTTCCGCCGGAGGAGGCTTCACGCGCACCGGCATCGCCACCATCGTCGACATGAATTCCAACGAAATCGAAGTGGACGTCAACGAGTCTTACATCGCGCGCGTGGTCCCGGATCAGCAGGTTACCGCCGTGCTCGATGCCTACCCGGACTGGCGAATCCCCTGCAAAGTACGCACTGTGATCCCCACGGCCGATCGGCAAAAGGCTACCGTCAAGGTGCGGATCTCGTTCATCAAACTCGATCCGCGCATCCTTCCGGACATGGGCGTGAAGGTCACTTTCCTCGGCGATGAAGAGAAACCCAGCGCCGCCGGTGGCCCCGTTCCGGTAGCGCTAGTCTCGCAAGAAGCAATCCGCACGGACGGCGACCAGAAAGTCGTTTACCTCGTCAAGAGCGATCATGCCGAGCGCCGCGCGGTAAAAGTCGGGGGTACGCGCGGCACCGATGTGGAGATTCTGGCCGGTCTTGCGCCCGGCGATGCCGTTGTTGTTAAACCTCCAGATACGCTGAAAGACGGCCAAGCCGTCGAGATCCGAAAATAGGAGCCCCTTTCAAATGGTTAAGGTAGACGGCAGCGGAGCAGCAAGCAGCCTCATCCAGGTGCGCGGCCTCGACAAAACGTATCGTCGCGGCGGCGAAGAGATTCACGTCCTGCAGGGCCTGAATCTCGACGTCAGTAAAGGCGAATTCGTGGCCTTCATGGGTCCCAGCGGTTCCGGCAAAACCACGCTTTTGAATCTTCTCGGTGGGCTGGACGTCCCGACACGCGGCAGCATCACCGTCGACGGCGACGAAGTCACCAACATGTCCGGCGGCAAGCTCACCAGTTGGCGCGCCCGGCACGTCGGCTTCATCTTTCAGATGTACAACCTGATTCCGGTGCTTACCGCGTACCAGAACGTGGAGCTCCCGCTGCTGCTCACCAAACTTTCCAAAGCCGATCGCCGCAAGCACGTTGAAACCGCCCTCGGCGTTGTCGGACTGCCCGATCGCATGCACCATTACCCGCGCCAGCTCTCCGGCGGACAAGAACAGCGCGTGGCCATCGCCCGCGCCATCGTCGCCGATCCCACGTTCCTGCTCTGCGACGAGCCGACCGGTGACCTCGACCGCAAAAGCGCCGACGAAATCCTGAATCTTCTCACCACGCTGTGTAACGAATATCACAAGACCATCCTCATGGTTACGCACGATCCCGCCGCCGCGGATCGCGCCGCCGCCACGCTGCACCTCAACAAAGGTGTCCTCGTGGAAGGGATGGCCGTAGGGAGCCACGCATGAAATTCAGCCGTCTGATTCTCGCCAATCTCTTTCGTAAAAAGGTCCGTCTGGTCCTCACGCTTGGTTCTTTCGCTGTCGCGCTGTTCCTGTTCGCCTTTCTCGGCGTGGTGAAAGACGCGTTCGGCCGCGGCGCGGACGTCGCGGGAGCGGACCGCCTCGTCGTCATCAATCGCACCTCGATCATCAATACCATTCCGCTGTCTTATCGCGACAAGATTCTGCGTATTCCCGGCGTTACCTCGGTCACCCACAACAATTGGTTTGGCGGCGTCTATCAAGACGAAAAGAATTTCTTCCCGCAATTCGTTATCGATCCGGAATTTCAGCGCAAGGTGGTCCCTGAACTGATTGTGCCGGACGACCAGTGGAACGCTTTCCTCAAAGACCGCCAGGGCGCTATCGCCGGCGCCGCCACTGCCGCCAAATATCATTGGAAGATCGGCGACCGCATTCCCATCAAGACCACGCTCTACGGCGGCGGCAGTTGGGAATTCAATCTCGACGGCATCTATCACGGAAAAGATCCCAAAGATGATGAGACGCAATTCTGGTTTCAGTGGGACTATTTCGAAGAAAAAGTTCCGGACCGCGTCAAAGGCCAGGTCGGCTGGTACGTATTGCGCGTGGCCAGTGTTGACGATGCTGTGCGCGTGGCCAAAACCATCGACGATGAATTTGCTAACTCCGCAAACGAAACAAAAACGCAAACCGAATCCGCCTTCGCCGCCAACTGGGTCAAGCAGTTCGGTAACATTAGCTTCCTGATCCTGGCGATCGGCGCGGTGGTATTTTTCACCCTGCTCCTTGTCACGGGCAACACCATGGCCATCGCTGTCAGGGAACGCACCGGCGAACTCGCCGTCCTTAAAGCCATTGGCTTCTCGGACCTTGCCGTGCTCCTGTTCGTTCTCGGCGAGTCCATCTTCATCGCCCTGGTCGGAGGTTTGATCGGCCTGGGGCTTGCCTTCCTCATGATTCCGGTGCTGGGCCGCGCGCTAAACGGTCTTCTGCCCGCCTTAGTGCTGGCACCTTCCGTCTTGATCCTGGGCTTCGCCACGGCGCTGCTTGTCGGATTGATCAGCGGCCTTCTTCCCGGCATTGGCGCCATGCGGATGCGTGTAGTCAACGCATTGCGGAGAGTCTGAAAAATAATGATCCCCAAACTTCTAGGCGGATTGCTGCTCACCGTAGCTGCCATCGCGCTTCTCTGTCTGGCGCTCTTGGTCGTCGGCGGAATTTTGGCCGGGCTGCTCGCGCCCTTAATCGGCAACGTACCCGTCTCTTACAATTTCCGCAGCATTCGCGCGCGTTGGACCTCCACGATCGTTGCCATTCTCGGCATTGCCGGCACTGTCGGCGTCTTCGTGGCCATGCTTTCTCTTGCGCGCGGCTTTAAAGCCACTCTCGTAGCGTCCGGCTCTCCGGGCAACGCCCTGCTGCTGCGCGCCGGCTCGCCCTCCGAAATGATGGGCGGCGTCAGTCTCGACTCTGTAAAAATCGTCCAGGACGCCCCCGGCATCGCCCGCGATAACGCCGGTCCGCTCATTACCCAGGAAGTCGTCGGCGTGATGCCCATTCCACTGATCAGCACCGGCACCGACGCCAACGTGCAAATCCGCGGCGTTTCGCCGAACGTCCTGCGCATTCGCACCTTCGTCAAAATCATTCAGGGCCGCATGTTCCAGCCCGGTCTTTCCGAGATCATCGTCGGAAAAAATGCCTCCAAAACCTACTCCGGTCTCACCCTAAACAACAGCGTCGACATGGCCGGCGGCCACTGGAAAGTGGTCGGGGTTTTCGACGCCGGCGGTTCGGCCTTTGACTCCGAGGTCTGGACCGATTCCAAAATCCTCAACGACGCCCTGAAGCGTCCGGACAATCTGTTCCAGTCCGTCACCGTGCATCTGGATTCGCCGGAAAGCTTTTCGCAATTCAAGAGCGCCATTACCGCCGATCCGCGGCTCGATCTTGACGTCACGCGGGAAATCGACTACTACGCCAAACAATCCACCACGATGACCACGCTGATCACCGTTCTCGGCGGTCTCGTTGCCGCCGTCATGGCCATCGGCGCCGTCTTCGGCGCACTCAACACCATGTACTCCGCGGTCGCCGAACGCGGCCGCGAAATCGCCACCATGCGCGCCCTGGGCTTCTCCAGTTGGAACGTGATCCTCTCGTTCCTCTTCGAAGCCTTATTAATTTCATTCGTGGGGGGCTTGTTAGGGTGCCTGGCGGTTCTTCCGCTGAATGGCCTGACCACCAGTACGATGAATTTTCAAACCTTCTCGAACTTGGCCTTCGCCTTCAAAATAACCCTGGATTTGCTGCTTATGGGCGTACTCTTTGCGCTGATTATGGGCATTCTCGGCGGAATGTTTCCCGCGATTCGGGCTGCCCGTTTGCCGGTGGCGCAGGCCTTGCGCGATTTATAACCAAGCCTGATTTCGCTGAAAAAGCTTGCTGAATGAAACCAAAACGCCCGCAGAAAACTTGCTGGGGCGCGGCATGCTGCGCCCCAGCTTACCCCGGGGGGCCACAATTTTCTTACGCGGTAAGCGAAGCTGCATCCGTGGCCGGCAAATTTGTATCCGTATCCTGTCCCGCCTTCGGCGCGGTCGCGCGATAACGCACAATCAGCAGCGTCAAATCATCCGCCTGGCTCGCCCCGCGTGTAAACGTCTCCACCGATTCCAGCACGCACTTCTGCAAATCCTCCAGCGGACATTCCAGCCGCCCATTCAACAATTCCCGCAGCCGCGGCACGCCGTAAAGTTCCTCCGCCGGGTCCATCGCTTCGGTCACGCCATCGCTAAACAGCACCATGGTGTCGCCCGGTTCCAGCTTCAAACACACAGCCGTATATTCCGCCTCCGGCACCAGTCCCACCGGAAACGATCCTTCCGCGAACGCTTCCTCGGCCACGCCCCGCCGCAGCAAAATCGGCGAAGGATGCCCGGCATTGATAAACTCCAGGTGTCCGTCGCGATCCAAAATCCCGAAAAACATTGTCGCGTAGCGCCCAATCTCCGCGTGACCGCACAAAAATTTATTCACGTGATTGAACACCGTGGCCGGATCTGTCCCTAGCGTCATCGCCGAAAGCGCGCCCTGCAACATCGTCGTCAGTAGCGCCGCGCCCAATCCTTTGCCGGAAACATCCGCGATCAAAAACGCCGTGCGGTTGTCGCTCAGCGGGAACACATCAAAATAATCCCCGCCCACTGACAAGCACGGGAAATTAATCCCCGTCACCGAAAGATGCGGATACTCGCGAAAATCGCGCGGCAAAAGCGCTTGCTGAATGTCCCGCGCGATATTGATTTCCTGCTCCATGCGCTGTCGTTCGCGTTCCCGCTCCACCAGCCGCGCATTATCGAGGATGCTTGCCGCGTCCGCCGCCAGCGCATCGAGAATCTGCCGGTCCAGCTTTGAAAACGCCGCCGGCCGGCGCGAGTCCAGATAAATCACACCCAAAAACTGTCCGCGCTTGATGTCCGCCATGGACTCGTCGGTATTTGCGCGAGACATCGCGTATAGCGGTATCACCACCACCGACCGCAGCCGCTGCGCCACCACGCTCTGCGCGATCTGCAAATCCATGTCCGCTTGCGCCACGTCTTCGGTGATCACCGGGCTCGCTTGTCGCAGCGCCAGTTGGATCGCCGTTTGACTCGGCGTCAAACTCTCCGGCGGCAGCCGCATCCCGCCCGCGCGCCGCGCAAAACGCACCTGCAATTTACCCGCGGCATCCGCCTCCAGCAGCAACCCGCGGTCCGCGTCCGTCACTGAAACCGCGTGGTCCAGCATCGTCCCGAGCACGGAATCGAGCGGCAGCTGCGAATGCAGCAGGGTCGTCGCTTCGAGCAGCATGTTGAGCTTGCGCAGTCCGCCGCTGCCAGGTTCCGAACTGGTGATGTGCTCGATGCGTGTGAGTAGATGCGGCAGGTCTTCTTCGCTGGATCCCGACGACGAGCGAAACACAATCTCGTAGGAATCTTCCAGCCCAAACGTAATGATGTCGCCGTCTTGCAACTCCCGGCTTTCTACTTTTTCGTTGTTGACGTACAAGCCGCGCCGCTGCCCGCGATCTTCCAGATGAAACTTATTGCTCTCAATGATGATGGCCGCGCACTCGCGCGAAATACGCCGGTCGGAAAGTTGCAGGTGATTGCCCGTCTCCGCTCCGCGTCCGATCAAAAAGGGGCTCTGCACCACGCGCGCGTACCTCCGCGCCCCGTCCGGCGACACTACCTCTAGCACCGCCTCACCTGCTGCTGGTGTAGGAATTGCTTCAGACATACTCATACCTTCTCAGTCCCAAGCCCGGCATTGTAACACGCCCCAACCCTGTTCCGACCGCAACCACTTTCTTCAGCCGCATATTTGCCAAGACCGCCACCCAATTTCGCAAAACTTCACAGGCCGCGCGCGTTGACAGTGTTCGGACATTCGGCATACCATCCCCGCGACAATCCACAAAGCGCGGCCAGTCGCTAGCCGCTCCGCGAACACGTGCCCACCACTCCCAACGGCCAACTTCCCGAACCACCAAACGATTCAAGCAACCCCCCGCTTGAAATGGGCTATGTCCTCTTCATGGACATTGTCGCCTACTCGCGTCTTGCCACTGACACGCAGCAACAGATCGTTAACCAGCTCCAACAGGTGATTCGCGGCACTCCTGAATTTCAGCGTGCCGTCGCGCAAAATCGACTCATAGGCCTGCCCACCGGTGACGGCATGGCCCTGGTCTTCTTCGGCGACCCGCAATCTCCCGTGCAATGCGCCGTCGAGGTAAGCCTCCGTTTAAAGGACCTGCCAGAAATTCCCGTGCGCATGGGCATGCACGCCGGTCCCATTTACCGCACCGTGGACATCACCGGCAAAGAAAATGTCGCTGGCGATGGCATCAACATGGCCCAGCGCGTCATGGATTGCGGCGACGGCGGCCACATCCTCGTCTCCAAATCTCTCGGCGACGTGCTCCGCCAACTCAGTGGCTGGACCGGCGCGCTCACTGACCTGGGCGAAGCCTCCGTAAAGCATGGCGTACGCGTCCACATCTTCAATCTGCAAATTAAGGGCGTGGGGAATCCCGCCCTCCCGCAAAAGCTGCAAAAAGCTCCGGAGCCGAAGCCCGCCAAGCCCCGCACCAGATTACGGTTGCTGCTCGGCCTCGGTCTCCTGCTTCTGATCGCCTCCGCCATTCTCGCTTTTGTTTTTAAAACTTTGCTTTTCCCTAGAAGCTTTCACAAGCCCACGGTCGCTGTTCTCGGCTTCAACAATATGCGCCAGACGCCGGACACGGAATGGGTCTCGACCTCCGTGGCCGAAATGCTCACCACCGAACTTGAAGCCGGCGACACCGTCCATACCGTTCCGGGCGAAACCGTAGCCCGCGTCAAACGCGAATTGGCGCTCCAGGAAGGCGTCACCTTTGGCCAAGACACCCTCCAGCGCCTCCACAAAGCCCTGGGATGCGACTACATTGTCTACGGCTCTATGGACGATCCCGGCACCAAGATGGGTGGTCGCGTCCGCCTGGACGTCCATTTTCAAGATGTCTCCAGCGGGAATATGGTGGCCTCCATGGCCGAGTCCGACAGCGAGTTAAAACTCTCCGGCCTTGCTTCTCGTATCGGCGCCAGTCTTCGCTCCCGGCTCAACGTTCCCGCTGTCAGCGCCGCCGATAGCAAGCGCATCGATGCCGCCGTTCCTGCCAATCAGACTGCCAGCAAGGCTTATTTCGACGGCCTGCGCCAGTTGCGCTCCTTGGATCTACTTGCCGCCCGCGATTCCTTCCAGGCCTCCATCGCCGCCGATGGGGCTTTCCCGCTTTCCCATTCCTACCTCGCCGAAGTTTGGTCCAAGCTTGGCTACGACGATCGTTCCAAAGCCGAAGCCAAAACCGCCTTTGATCTCTCGGGAAACCTGCTGCGTGAATACCAGATCCTCGTCGAAGCCCGCTACCGCGAAAGCGTCTCCGAATGGGAGAAAGCCGTCGACCTTTATCGCACCCTATGGAATTTTTCTCAGGACGATCCGGAGTACGCCCTCCGCGCCGCCGACGTGCAGGTGCGCGCCGGCAAAGCTTCTGACGCCCTTGCCACCCTCGCCGAATTGCGCAAAAAAGCTCCCGATTCGGCCGGCGATCCGCGTATTGAACTACGCGAAGCCGAAGCCTACGAATCGCTCGGCGACTTTCGCAAAGAGGCGGACGCCGCCAAAACTGCCGCAGCCAAAGCCAATAGCATCGGCGCTCGTATCCTTTCGGCCGAAGCCGAATGGCGTACCTGCTACGCTTTGGCAAATGTGGGAGACGTGTCCGGCGCGGGCTCTGCTTGCGACCGTTCGATCGCTTTAGCAAAAGCCACGGGTGACGACTTGCTCGTGGCTCGCGCTCTCACCAACCTCGGCCATCTTCACGAAAGACAAGGCGATCCCGCGCAAGGCCTGCAGCTTCACCGCCAGGCTTTGGAAATCGCCCGCAAACTTGGCTCGCAACGCGATGTCGCGGGCGCCCTAGGGAACATTGGCGACAACCTTTTCAACCAGGGCGATTACGCAGTTTCCGAAAAGAGCTATCAGGACGCTCTGCAAGTGGCTACCGAAATTAACGATCGCGCTGCCATTCTGCTTCTGCAAAATGATATCGGCGCCGCCAAGGCTGCTCTCGGCGATTTCACCGCCGCCCTCGACTTTTATCAAAAATCCCTCGCTACTGCGCTGGCCATTGCGGATCAGGCCGGCGAAGCCGATGCCCGCAGCAATCTGGCCCAAATACAGTTTTTGCGTGGCGATCTTCCCTCGGCTCTCAAGAATGTTCAACAAGCCTTGCAACTCAGCGAGCAACTCGGCCTCAAAGACAAGTCCGCAAGCATTCGCAATATTCTCGGGGACATTTACGTCGAGCAAGCGAACCTGGATGCTGCGGAGAAGGCCTATCAAGCTGCTCGTCAAACCTCCGAGCAACTCAGCGACAAAATGGGCGTCGCTACCGCCGATCTATCCCTCAGCAACCTCGCTATCGAGAAAGACGATTGGTCCGCCGCTGCACAACTTGCGCAAAGTGCCGCGGACGAATTTCGCGCGGAAACCAGCCACGATATGGAAGCCTCCGCGGACCTCGCTCAGGCCAATGCCGCCATCGGACAAAAGAACTACTCCGCCGCCCAAGCCGCGCTTCTTCGTGCACAAGCCTTGAAATCTGCGGATCCGACAATTCAACTTCGCGCGGACCTGACTTCCGCGCGCATCCTCGCCTGCACCGGCAAGTTGCCGGCTGCCCAAAAGCAGACAACCGAGGTTCAGGCGCGAGCCAAACAGATGGGTTTGTTGCTATTCGAACTGCGCGCCACCCTCGCGACCGGCGAATTTGGTCTCTGCGGTGCCTCCCACCCGGTAT